>NZ_JBFULC010000002.1:0-145662 GCF_056400525.1 Stenotrophomonas sp. P5_A9 | reverse complement strand
GGTCGCGGCCTGGCGCTCGGCCTGGCGCTCGCCGTCGCGGCGGGCGGCATCCTGCTGGGCGGCGATGGTGCGGGCCGCTTCGGCTTCGGTGGCCTGCTGCTGGGCCTGGCGCTGCTGGTCGGCCAGCTGCTTGGTGCGGCTTTCGGCGTCCTTCTTGACCTTGTCGGTCTCTTCCTGGGTGCGCTTGAGCGCGGTCTGCATGCCGCCGCTGATGCCCTGCTTCAGGCGCGGCAGCGCCGGTGCGGTGGCGTCGACCTTTTCGATCAGCGCGACCAGCCGCTGCGATTCGGCGAAGTCCTCGCGGCCCAGGCTCTGCTCGGCCGCGATCAGGGTGTAGGGCAGCAGGTCGGTCAGCGCGCTCTTGACCGAGGCGTCATCGGGGGTCTTGTCGCGCAGCGCCAGGTAGTACTCGATGGCGTTGTCGCCGGCCGGGGCGTACATGCGGTTTTCGCGCAGGGCCTGGCTGGCCAGGTCGCGCAGCTGGTCGGTGCCCATCGACTGCACCTTGGCCGAGACCGCCGGTGCGGCCGGCGCCGCCGGCGTGGCGGTGGTGGCGGTCCCTGCGGCAGGCGCGGCCGGTGCCGGTTCGTCCTTGCCCGAGCAGGCGGCCAGGGCCACCAGCAGGGTCAGCGGCGCAAGCAGGCGCGCCTTGGCGATCGTGTTGACGTGCGACATCCAACTCCCCTTTGAAGACGACGATACGTAAGGCCCGATGCGGTCAGGCTGGCCGAGGCCCATGGACGTTTCCCGACGTCCACGGCAGTACTGCAGGTGTGCAATCTAGCACCCCCTCGCCCGGCCGGGGGCCGGGCGGCGAGGGCAGGCCGGCATCGTGACCGATGCCGGCGCCGCCGGGCAAGCGTCAGTGCGACAGCGTCTTGCTGGGCGTGCCGCTCATCAGCTTGTCGGTGTAGGCGATGCCGATCGCCGACAGGATGAAGGCGGCATGGATGATGGTCTGCCACATCACCCCGGTGGAGGTGAACGCGGTGCACTTGAAGGCCACTGCGGCGCTCGGGCCGGCGGCTGCAACGGCGCTGGCCACCGCCTGGATGTAGACATCGCTGTTGCACGAGGGAAGGCTGTCCAGGCTGCCGGCGGCGATGAAGGTCTTGAGCAGGTGGATCGAGGAGATGCCGATGATTGACAGCGCCAGCTTCACCTTCAGCACGCTGGCATTGACGTGGCTGAGCCATTCCGGCTGGTCGGGATGGTTCTCCAGGCGCAGGCGCGAGACGAAGGTCTCATAGCCGCCCACGATCACCATCACCAGCAGGTTGGAGATCATCACCACGTCGATCAGGCCCAGCACCAGCAGCATGATTTCCTGCTCGCCCATGCTGTTGGCCTTGTGCAGCAGGTGCCACAGTTCCTTGCCGAACAGGAACACATACACGCACTGCGCCAGGATCAGGCCCAGGTACAGCGGCAGCTGCAGCCAGCGCGAGGCGAAGATCAGGGACGACAGGGGGCTGATGGGCTTTTCGGGGGCGCTCATGCTGGAATGCTGCGTTGCGGGGGACGCGGCAGGTTAACGGGTCCGCCGTGACCCCGCCACCCAACCGACGCACTAGACTCCAGACTTACCCATCCGCGAGTGCGCCGCCATGATCGACCTGTACTACTGGCCCACCCCCAACGGCCACAAAGTCACGCTGCTGCTGGAAGAGCTGGGCCTGCCGTACCAGATCAAGCCGGTCAACATCGGCGCCGGCGACCAGTTCAAGCCCGAATTCCTGGCGATCTCGCCCAACAACAAGATGCCGGCCCTGGTCGACCACCAGCCCGCCGACGGTGGCGCCCCACAGAGCGTGTTCGAGTCCGGCGCGATCCTGCTGTACCTGGCCGAGAAGACCGGCCGCTTCGTGCCATCCGATGCACGCGGCCGGGTGGCGGTGCTGGAGTGGCTGTTCTGGCAGATGGCCGGGCTGGGCCCGATGAGCGGGCAGATGGGCCACTTCAACGTGTATGCGCCCGAGCAGATTCCCTATGCCATCGAGCGCTACAACAACGAAGTGCGCCGCCTGCACGGGGTGATGGACAAGCGCCTGGCCGACAGCGCTTTCCTCGGCGGTGCGGAATACAGCATCGCCGACATGGCCAGTTACCCGTGGATCGGGGCATACGAAAAGCTGCCGGTGGATTTCGCCGCCTTCCCGCACCTCAAGCGCTGGCACGAGGCCATCGCCGCGCGCCCGGCCACCCAGCGCGCCTATGCGCTGCGCCAGAAGGTCAACCCGGACGCCGGCAAGCCGCTGAGCGAGGAAGAGCGCAGGCACCTGTTCGGCCAGCGCTGAGCCGGGACTACCCGCCGCCGCCCCGCTCCAGACATCCCCACCGACCCAGAGGGTAGTGCCGGCCGCTGGCCGGTTCCCCAAAACGCCCGCCGCAGCCGCACCCCGCCCAACCGCCGGCACGGGCGCAAGGCTTTTGGTTAGGATGAACTGCTCCCCGTCCGCCCCGCGCGGGCGGGGAACGTCCAGACGCTGCCGGAATCCTTCATGCGCCACCTGTTTGCTTCACTTGCCCTCATGCTCGCTTCGACCACGCTCGCCCACGCCGAAAAGCTGACCCTGGAGGCCATCACCGGCCCCTTGCCGTTGTCCGGCCCGACCCTGATGAAACCCAAGGTCGCCCCGGACGGCTCGCAGGTCAGCTTCCTGCGCGGCAAGGACGCCGACCGCAACCAGCTGGACCTGTGGGCCTACGACATCGCCAGCGGCACGACCCACCTGCTGGTCGACTCCAAGGTAGTGCTGCCGGGCGAAGAAACCCTGAGCGATGCCGAAAAAGCCCGCCGCGAGCGCCAGCGCATCGCCGCGATGACCGGGATCGTCGATTACCAGTGGTCGCCCGACGCACGCACCTTGCTGTTTCCGCTCGGCGGCGAGCTTTACCTGTACGACCTGAGCAAACAGGGCAAGGCGGCGGTACGCCAGCTCACCCACGGCGAAGGGTTCGCCACCGATGCCAAGCTCTCGCCCAAGGGCGGGTTCGTCAGCTTCGTGCGCGCGCGCAACCTGTGGGTGATCGACCTGGCCAGCGGCAAGCAGATCCAGCTCACCGGCGACGGCAGCGACACCATCGGCAACGGCGTGGCCGAATTCGTTGCCGATGAGGAGATGGACCGCCACACCGGTTACTGGTGGGCGCCGGACGACTCGGCGATCGCCTTTGCGCGCATCGATGAAAGCCCGGTGCCGGTGCAGAAGCGCTATGAGATGTATGCCGACCGCACCGAGATGATCGAGCAGCGCTATCCGGCGGCCGGCGACCACAACGTCACCGTCAAGCTCGCGGTGATCGCGCCGAAGGCCGATGCCGCACCGCGCTGGATCGACCTCGGCCGCAACCCGGACATCTACCTGGCACGGGTGGATTGGCGCGATCCGCAGCGCCTGACCTTCCAGCGCCAGTCGCGCGACCAGAAGCGCCTGGAACTGATCCAGGCCGATCTGGCCAGCGGCCAGCAGCACACGCTGGTCACCGAAACCTCCAGGACCTGGGTGCCGCTGCACAACAGCCTGCATTTCCTGAAGCAGGGCGGCTTCGTGTGGTCGTCCGAGCGCAGCGGTTTCGAGCATCTGTACCGCGTCTCCGACGACGGCAAGACCGTCACCGCGCTCACCAGCGGTCACTGGCCCGTCGATGAACTGCTGGCCGTGGACGAAGCCGCCGGCAAGGTGTACTTCCGCGCCGGTGTCGATTCGCCGCGCGAAAGCCAGATCTACGCCGTGCCGCTGCAGGGCGGCACGCTGCAGCGCCTGTCGCAGGCACCGGGCATGCACAGTGCCAGCTTCGCCAAGAATGCCAGCGTCTACGTGGACAGCTGGTCCAACACCTCCACCCCGCCGCAGATCGCCCTGTTCCGCGCCAACGGCGAGAAGATCGCCACCCTGGTCGAAAACAATCTGCGCGATCCGCAGCACCCCTACGCGCGCTACCTGGATGCGCAGCGCCCGGTCGAGTTCGGCACGCTTACCGCTGCCGACGACACGACCGAGCTGCACTACAGCCTGATCAAGCCGGCCGGTTTCGATCCGGCCCGGCGCTATCCGGTGGTGGTGTACGTGTATGGCGGCCCGGCCAGCCAGACCGTCACCGACAGCTGGCCCGGCCGTGGCGACCACCTGTTCAACCAGTACCTGGCCCAGCAGGGTTACGTGGTGTTCTCGCTGGACAACCGCGGCACGCCGCGTCGCGGCCGCGATTTCGGCGGCGCGCTGTATGGCGTGCAGGGCACGGTGGAAGTGGCCGACCAGCTGCGCGGCGTGGCCTGGCTGAAGCAGCAGGCCTGGGTGGACCCGGCGCGCATCGGCGTGCAGGGCTGGTCCAACGGCGGCTACATGACCCTGATGCTGCTGGCCAAGGCGTCGGACACCTACGCCTGCGGCGTGGCTGGCGCGCCGGTCACCGATTGGGGCCTGTATGACAGCCACTACACCGAGCGCTACATGAACCTGCCGGCCAACAATCCGAAGGGCTATGAAGCCGCGCGCGTGCTGGCCCACATCGACGGCCTGCGCTCGCGCCTGCTGCTGATCCACGGCATGGCCGATGACAACGTGCTGTTCACCAATTCGACCTCGTTGATGAGCGCGCTGCAGAAGCGTGGCCAGCCGTTCGAACTGATGACCTACCCGGGCGCCAAGCACGGCCTGTCGGGCAGCAATGCGCTGCACCGCTATCGTCTGGCCGAGGATTTCCTGGGGCGCTGCCTGCCCCGCTGACCCACCGCTTCCGCCACCGGCCCGACAAGGAGTTTGCCGATGACATCGCCCCCCGTATTGACCGGAAAGACCGCATCCACCGGCTGGTGGCGCCGCCACTGGCGCTGGGCAATGCCACTGGCGGTGGTGGTGGGGATCGCCGCGGCGGTCTGGGCGGTGTGGTTCGCGCTGTCGCAGTGGGCGTACTGGAGCAAATCCAGCACGCCCTACCAGGAGGCCATGCGCCGCGCGCGCTGCAACATCGAACTGGTGCAGGCGCTCGGCGAGCCGGTGCAGGACGGCTACCTGCCGGCCGGTTCCATGCACACCACCGGGCAGAGCCAGTTCGTGATCGCGCTGTCCGGCCCGCGCGGCGATGGCCGCCTGTTCCTCAATGCCCGGCGCAGCGGCGGGCAATGGGACTACCCGATGCTGTACGTGGTCACTGAGGGCAAGGAGGCCATCGACCTCACCGCACTGGACGACGAAGAGGCCGCCGACAGCTGCGCCTTGGAAGAATGCCGCGCCAATGGCCAATGCCCGTTGCCGTCCGGGTCGCTGGGGGCCTGATCGGCGCATGACCTCCGGCCGATTGCCGGGCGCGCCGTGAGTGCGTAGGGTCGCAGGCATCCTGCCCTGGAGTTCCCGCATGAAGCCGCTCGTCCTTGCTGTTGCGCTGGCCCTGACCGTCCCCGCCACCCTGTCGGCGCCGCCGGCGTTGGCCAGGCAGGCCGCTGCCCAGCCTGCCACCGCCAAACCCGCCGCCAGCCCGGCGTGGGTCACCCGCAGCAACCAGCTGGCGCAGATCCTGCTGGATGCGCAGGGCCCATTCCAGCCGGAAGAGACCGGTTTCTTCGGCGTGCCCGGCTATGACGACAAGGTGGCCGATTTCGGCCCGGACAACGGCGCCCGCTACCGCGCGGCCATGGCCAAGGCACGCACCGAACTACAGGCCAAGCTGAGCACCGAGCGCGATCCCAACGTGCGCCAGGACCTGGCGATCATGATCGCCGCGGCCAGCCAGAACATCGAAGGCAGCGAGCTCAACGACAAGTACCTGCTGCCGTGGAGCGATACCCCGCAGACCGTGTTCAGCGGCCTCAACCTGCTGCTGTCCGACCAGGTGCCCGCCGAGCGCCGGGCCAAGGCCCTGGACCGCCTGAAGGCGTATGCCGGCCTCGCCCCGGGCACCCAGCCGGTCACCACGCTGTCGCGCCAGCGCTATGAAGAGCGCCTGGGCGACAAGACCCTGCTGCAGCCGACGAAGATCGAAGTCGAGCAGTCGCTGGCCAACGTGGACACCTACATCACCGGCATCGAACAGCTGTTTGGCAAGTACAAGGTGGCCGGCGCCGATGAAGCGCTGAAGACCATTGCCACCCAGCTGCGCGAGTACCGCGACTGGACCCGCAGCGCGGTGCTGCCCAAGGCCCGCACCGACGCGCGCCTGCCCGAGCCGCTGTACGCCTACCAGCTCAAGCGGGTAGGCATCGACATCGCCCCGGCGGTGCTGATGCAGCGTGCGCAGCTGGAATTCATGGAAACCCGCTCGGCGATGCGCCAGCTGGCGCCGCTGGTGGTCCAGGCCAAGGGCCTGAAGGTGGCCGACCCGACCGATCCGGTCGCGGTGGTGCGCGCGCTGAAGGGTGACAAGATCGCCGACGACCAGCTCGAGCACCACTACCGTGGCGTCATCGATGCAATCGACCCGATCATCCGCCGCGAGAAGATCGTCGACGTGCCGCAGCGCCCGATGCAGATGCGGCTGGGCTCGGCGGCCGAGAGCGCGGCCTCGCCGGCCCCGCACTTCCTGCCCGCGCCGCTGGTCGGGAACACCGGGCAGCAGGGCACCTTCGTACTGCCGCTGGGCAACCCCGCCGCCGGCGACAAGGCCGCGCAGTACGACGATTTCAACTTCGGTTCGGCCGCATGGACCCTGAGCGCGCACGAAGGTCGGCCGGGCCACGAGCTGCAGTTCACCGCGATGGTCGAGCGCGGCATCTCGCTGGCGCGCACCATGTTCGCCTTCAACTCGGTCAACGTAGAAGGCTGGGCGCTGTATGCCGAAGCGGAGATGGTGCCGTACGAACCGCTGGACGGGCAGCTGATCGCACTGCAGTTCCGCCTGCTGCGCGCCGCCCGCGCGATGCTCGACCCGATGCTCAACCTGGGCCTGATCGACCGCGCCAACGCCGAGCGCGTGCTGATCGACGACGTCGGCCTGTCCAAGGCGATGGCCACCCAGGAACTGGACCGTTACATGGTGCGCATGCCCGGCCAGGCCGGCAGCTACTTCTACGGGTACACGCGCATCCTGGAACTGCGCATGCAGACCGAGCTGGCGTTGGGCAAGCGCTTCGACCGCCTGGCGTTCAACAACTTCCTGCTCGACCAGGGCCTGCTGCCGCCGGACCAGCTGGCCCAGGCGGTGAACGAGGTCTTCGTGCCGAAGTACAAGGCCGCAGCCAAGCGCTGAGCCGGTCTGCCGCCGGCAACCTCATGAGCCCATCAGGATGTGCGAGGTTGCCGGCCAGCGGCCGGCACTACCCTAATGGATCCCGCGGCGGGTTTTGCCGTTATCGCTGCGGCGTAATCGTCTGCGTCGGCAGGCGTGCCGGTGGCGCCGGGTTGGGTACCCAGATCGCCACGCCGGCCGCCCGCTTCTGGGTGGTCGGGATGCCGATGCCTACACCGCCGCCCACGTGCGAGCCGAAGCTGCCGGCACCCACCGACATGCCCACCGGCGAGCCGCTGGACCCTACGCCCATCAGGATCACACCATTGGCGCCGAGTGCGGCCGCTTCGCGCTTGAGCCGCATCACCGCCGCGTCGGTCTGGCCCTGCGTGCCGAATCCCACCGCGCTGGCCGATTCCAGCTGCGCGATCTCGACCGAGCCGGCCGGCGGGGTCGAATAGATCTGGACGCTGGCCGGATCCACCGGCGCGCGCGCCTGGCCCAGCATCACCTTGGACGTACTGGCGCAGCCGGCCAGGGCCAGCAGCATGCCAAGTACGGCAATCGATCGGATGTTCATGCATCACCCCTGTTCGGTAGGGACCATCGGCCCGTGGCGCGATCATCGGTGGCGGCCACTGAATCGGTGCCAACGTCGTGATCTTCACGCTAGCACTGTCGAGGTGAGCGGCGTGCCGCGGTCCACGCGACCGGCCGCAGGCGCCGATGAACGCGTCAGCTACGCCCCGGTTTTAGGCTATGGTGACGCCAATATCACCGAAGGAGCCTGGCATGGGGTTGATCAGTCTGTTGTGGGGCATCCTGGCACTGCTGTGGATGATCCTGGCCCTGATCCCGCTGCTGGGCTGGGGCAACTGGTTCCTGATCCCGTTCGCGGCAGTCGGCGCGGTCATCGCCGCGCTGGGCATCCTGTTCACCCACCCCACCAAGCGCGGCCGGGCCTGGGCCGGGCTGGTGCTCAACGGCATCGTGGTGGTGGTGGGGATCGTGCGCCTGGGCCTGGGCGGCGGCATCGTCTGAGCCCGATCGCCGGTGACACGACCGGCTGCGACCATCGGTCGCAGCGACCGGGCAGCGCCGCGCATCGGCGTACAATTTACCGCTGCCGCTGCGGGCCTGCCGCCGGCCCACGCCCGCCCGGGCGCCACTCCCGCTCTCGATGATCATTCGTCCTCGTCCCCACGGCTGGCAACTGCTGTACATCCTGCGCGGCTCCATCGTTCCGGCGGTGGCCCCCAAGGTGCTGGCGATCCTGCTGCTGTCGATCGCCGTGGCCGCCTTCGCCGAGGTCTGGCACCCGTCGGGCATCGAGCGCGTCTCGGTGGCCCCGTTCACCCTGCTGGGCCTGGTGCTGTCGATCTTCCTGAGCTTCCGCAACAACGCCTGCTTCGAACGCTGGTGGGAAGGCCGCAAGCTGTGGGGCCAGCTGGTCTACGAATCGCGCAGCCTGGCGCGGCTGTGCACGGCGCTGCTGTCAGATGATTCGCCGCGCCGCGCGCGCATCTGTCGGCTCGGGATCGGTTTCGCCCATGCGCTGGCAGCCAAGCTGCGCGGTCGCGATGCCGGGCTGGCCGCGCTGCCCTGGGTGAGCGATGCAGACCACGCGCGCCTGGGCGAACGCCTCAACGTGCCGGACCAGTTGCTGGCGATGATCGCCGCCGACCTGGCCGAGCCGCTGCGCGGCGGCCGCCTCGATCCCATTCTCTACAGCCAGTTCGAGACGCGCCTGCATGCGATGTCCAGCATCCAGGCCGGCTGCGAGCGCATCCTCTCCACGCCGTTGCCGTTCGCCTACACCCTGCTGCTGCACCGCTGCGCGTGGATGTTCTGCGTGCTGTTGCCGTTCGGCCTGGCCAGCTCGCTGGGCTGGGCTACCCCGGTGGTGTCGGCGGTGTTGGCCTACGCCTTCTTCGGCCTGGACCAGCTGGGCGAAGAGATGGAAGAGCCGTTCGGGCTGGAGCCCAACGACCTGCCGCTGGATGCGCTGGTGCGCACCATCGAAATCGACCTGCTCGACAGCCTCGGCGTGGCGCCCCTGCCTGCGCCGCTGCAACCGCATCGTTACCTGCTGCAGTAAACCTGCCGCGTCCTACCGCATTCCGTTACGGAGCAACCCCATGGCCCATCCCGACTACCGCCCCCGCCGCATGCGTCACGACGAGTTCTCGCGCCGCCTGATGCGCGAAAACACGCTCACCACCGACGACCTGATCTACCCGGTGTTCGTGCACGATCTGGCCGGCCGCGCGCCGGTGGCCTCGATGCCCGGCGTGGAGCGGCTGTCCATCGACGAACTGCTCAAGGTGGCCGAGGAAGCGCTGGAACTGGGCATTCCGGTGATCGACCTGTTCCCGGTGATCGACCCGGCCGGCAAGTCGCTCGATGCGGCCGCGGCATGGGACGACAACGGCCTGGCGCAGCGGGCGATCCGTGCGCTGAAGTCGCGCTTCCCCGAGCTGGGCGTGATGACCGACGTGGCGCTGGACCCCTACACCACCCACGGCCAGGACGGCATCATCGACGACAAGGGCTACGTGCTCAACGACATCACCGTCGAGGCGTTGGTGAAGCAGTCGCTGTCGCATGCCGAGGCCGGCGTGGACATCATTTCGCCGTCGGACATGATGGACGGGCGCATCGGGGCGATCCGCCGCGCGCTGGATGCCGCCGGCCACGTCAACGTGCGCATCATGGCCTACTCGGCCAAGTACGCTTCGGCGTTCTACGGCCCGTTCCGCGATGCCGTGGGCAGCTCGGCCAGCCTCGGCAAGGCCGACAAGAAAACCTACCAGATGGACCCGGCCAACGGCGATGAGGCCATGCGCGAGATCGCGCTGGACCTGGAAGAAGGCGCGGACATGGTGATGGTCAAGCCGGGTATGCCCTACCTGGACCTGGTTCGCCGGGTGAAGCAGCAGTTCGGCGTGCCGACCTTCGCCTACCAGGTGAGCGGCGAGTACGCGATGATGAAGGCCGCCTTCGCCAATGGCTGGCTGGACGAACGCGCCTGCGTGCTGGAGTCGCTGATGGGCTTCAAGCGCGCTGGCGCCGATGGCGTACTGACCTATTTCGCGCCGCAGGTGGCGCGTTGGCTGCGGCAGCGCTGACAATACGCGCCCACACGCATACAGGACGACAATGATGCAGACGATGGGATGGGTGCAGTGGCTCACCTGGGGCACCGGGGTCACCGTCTTCGCCGTGGTGATCGGCCTGATCATCCGTGGGGTGCTGCGTGCCGCCAAGCGGCCGCCGGAGCAGCCCTCGGCCGCCGCCCGCGTGGCCCGTGAGAGCCAGTTGGCACCGGCACTGCAGGCGCAGTTGGCCGAATTGAACCAGCGCAAGGACAACGGCGAGATCAGCGAAGCGCAGTACGAACAACAGCGCGC
Organism: Stenotrophomonas sp. P5_A9; assembly: GCF_056400525.1. Taxonomy (NCBI): domain Bacteria; kingdom Pseudomonadati; phylum Pseudomonadota; class Gammaproteobacteria; order Lysobacterales; family Lysobacteraceae; genus Stenotrophomonas; species Stenotrophomonas sp. P5_A9. The sequence continues at coordinate 135,088 of NZ_JBFULC010000002.1, read as the reverse complement.
GGCGTTGTTGGCATCGCGCTGAGCGCACCCGCGCGTTCGGTGCGGCCGGGAAAAGCAGCCACGCATGGCGTGGCTCTACCGGGTTCCTGCGGCTGATGCAGGCGGGCCAGGCCACGTTTCCGCAGGGCAACCGCGACCCGGGGGTAGAGCCACGCCATGCGTGGCTGCCTCCCCGGCGCCGATGAACCCTCAGCGGCAGGCCGTCCCCGGCGCCGCCGGCGTCTTCATCCGATAAAGATCCAGCCCGCCGGCACGCGGTGCGCGTGCCGCGCCAGCCACCGTCATTTCCGACGGCTTGGAGGCGTCCACCACCGGCGACCCGGTCTGGCCGTTGGCCGTGTTGAACGACAGCGTCAGCGGCGTGGCCGGCTGGCGGTAGTCACAGCCCACCAGCCACACCTGCGATCCGCTGGCGGTGGCCCGGGTGATCGCCAGCGCGCCGTCGTTGCCCAGCCAGTCGCCGCCCAGCTCGTCGGCCGCGCTGTTGAGCGGCGCCGGCAGCGGCTGGGCCGTATTGAAGCCCCGGCCCTGCGCGGTCGCCACGTACAGGTCGAAGCCACCCTGGGTGTGCGTGCCATTGCGGGCGAACAGCAACGCCTGTCCGTCCGGACGTACGGCCGGACGGCGCTCGTCGTCGGCGGTGTTGACCATCAGCGGCATCGACATGATCGGTCCGAAACCGCCATCGGCGTGGATCATCACGGCATACAGGTCGAAACCGCCGCGCCCGCCGTCACGGTTGGAGGCGAAGTACAGCCAGGCGCCGTCATGGCTGAAGAACGGGTCGAGCTCATCGCGGCCGGTGTTGAGCGCCAGCGGCGTCGGGTCCTGCCAGCGGCCGTCGCGCAACACCGCCTGCCACAGGTCCCAGCCACCGGCGCCGCCGGGGCGGTCGCTGGCCCAGACGATCCGCTGGCCGTCCGGCGAGATCGTGGCCTGGGCCTCGTTGGCCTTGGTCGAGACCACGCCCATGCCCTCGATGCCGAATTCGGAAAGTGCCATCGCCTGCGGCGCGGAGAGTAAACTGGCGCACAGCGCGAGCAGTGACAATGGAGTGCGCATAGCCGCGTCCGTTGGGGGTTTGCGTTCCATTCTAGGCCCGGAGCAGACACACACCCATGACCGCCGACCATTACGCCGTATTCGGCCAGCCCATCGCGCACTCGCAGTCGCCGCGGATCCACGCCGCGTTCGGCCACCAGGAAGGCATCGCGCTGGACTACCGTGCCATCGAGGCCAGCCCGGAGGATTTCGCTGCCGCACTGGAGGCGTTCGCCGCCGAAGGCGGGGTAGGCGCCAACGTCACCGCGCCGCACAAAGAAGCCGCCTTCGCGCTGTGCTCCACCCTGACCTCGCGTGCGCGCCGGGCCGGTGCGGTCAACACGCTGCTGCGCAAGGGCGACCGCTGGCACGGCGACACCACCGATGGCATCGGCCTGGTGCGCGACCTCACCGACCGCCATGGGCTGGACCTGCGTGGCCGCCGCACCCTGCTGATCGGTGCTGGCGGGTCGGCCCGCAGCGTCGCCCCGGCGCTGCTGGATGCCGGGATCCTGGAACTGGTGGTGGTCAACCGCACGCCCGAACGCGCCGATGCGCTGATCGACGCCATGGGCGAGCCGGGCCGGGCGATCACCCGTTACTGGGAAGACATCCGCGAGCTGGGCGACTTCGAACTGATCATCAACGCCACCTCGGCCGGGCGCGACCGCGACGCCGAGTTCAAGCTGCCGCTGGGGCTGGTCAACAGCATGACCACGGCGGTGGACCTCAACTACGGCGAGGCCGCCATCGCCTTCATTGCGTGGGCGCGTTCGGCCGGCTGCCGCAACGTGGTGGACGGGCTGGGCATGCTGGTCGAACAGGCCGCCGAGAGCTTCCTGCAGTGGCATGCGGTGCGTCCGCAGACCGATGCGGTGTATGCCGAACTGCGCGGCGAGAATGCGCTGGCCGGCGAGGACTGAGCGCATGAACCTTGAGATGATGATGTCCGTGCTGGGCATGGTCGCCACGCGCCTGCCGATCCTGATCGCCCTGGCGGTGTCGGTGGTCTGGGTGGTCGACACCCCCCGCACGGCGGTACGCAGCGTGGCGCTGTGGGCGCTGGCGCTGCTGGCGGTGATCGCCGTGGCCGGGCTGGTGCTCAACGTGGTGCCGATGTGGCTGGTGCAGCAGGGCAACTACGATTCGGTGCGCAACCTGTCGCTGTGGCTGGGCGGGGCGCACTTCGTGCTGGGCCTGTTCGACGCGCTGGCCATCGTGTTGCTGGTATGGGCGATGACCCGCGCGCTGCGCACGCGAAACCAGACCCCCGCCGGCTGAACATCGGACCTGCATCCCGGATCTGAACCGGCGCGGAAATCCGCGCCGGTCACTGCCCTCCGCTCGTGAGAAAATACCTGCCGTGATCCAGGCAGGTAGCTCCCGGCGTGACCGAAAAAGTTGAAGCCCCGCGTGCGCTTAACGATGAGATGAAGGCCGCCATCCGCGATGCCTACGCCAAGCTGCAGGCCAATACCCCCGGCTTCAGTACCCGGCGTTCGCAGAGCCAGATGATCGGCGTGGTCTCGCGTGCGCTGTCGCACAGCGGCGGCGTGGGCGTGGTCGAGGCGCCCACCGGCGTCGGCAAGTCGCTGGGCTACCTGACCGCTGGCGTCCCCATCGCCCTGGCCACCAAGAAGAAGCTGGTGATCAGCACCGGTACCGTGGCGCTGCAGTCGCAGCTGGTCGAGCGCGACATCCCCAACTTCCTCAAGGCCACCGGCATCGAGGCGACCGTGGCGCTGGCCAAGGGGCGCACCCGCTACCTGTGCACGCGCAACGCCGCCGAAGCGCATGGCGAGGGGGCGCAGGAAGGCATGTTCGAGGATGAGCAGCCGCTGTTCGACCGGCCGCTGGCCCCGATCGAAATGGACCTGGCGCAGAAGCTGAGCAAGGAATTTCTCGAAGGCCGCTGGAACGGCGACCTCGACAACGCCCCGGAGACCATCAGCAACACGCTGCGCTCGCGCATCACTACGCCGGCCTCCGGGTGCGCGGGGCGCAAGTGCGCCTACTCGGCGCAGTGCGCGGTGCTGCGATCGCGCAACACCGTGCGCGATGCGCAGATCGTGGTCACCAACCACGCGCTGCTGCTGTCGGCGCTGTCCATCGGTGAGAGCGACAACGGCCAGCCGCTGATCGCCGCTCCCTCGGACATGCTGCTGGTGCTCGACGAAGGCCATCACATCGGCAGCGTGGCCATCGACCAGGGCGCGGCCAGCCTGGCCCTGGATGAGATGGCCAAGCGCACCGGTCGCCTGCAGGTGCTGATCGCCGCGTCCTACCGTGCCGTGGACAAGGACAAGCTGGGCAACCTGCTGCCCAACGAAGCCATCGAGGCCGCTGCCAAGGTCAGCAAGCAGCTCAAGGCGTTCCGCGATGTGATCGACCGCAGCTGGCGCCCGGACCCGTCCGCGCAGGAGCCGATGTGGCGCGCCCCGAACGGGCGCCTGCCGGAGATCTGGATGGCCGATATCGAGGCCATCGCCGACGACACCCGCAGCCTGTTCAACTGGGCCCATGCCGCGCTGGCGCAGGTGGCCAAGGGCAAGCCCGAGGACGCCGCGCGCGAGCGCCTGCAGCGCAACCTCGGCATGGCGCTGGAAATGATCGAGCAGCAGCACAACCTGTGGACCGCCTGGCGCCGTGAAGACAAGGACGGCCAGCCGCCGATGGCGCGCTGGGTGACGATGTCGCGCGAGGGGGATTTCATCCTCCACGGCTCGCCGATCTCGGCCGCGCACGTGCTGCGCAAGCTGCTGTGGGACGAAGTGGATTCGGTGGTGATGACCTCGGCCACGCTCACCGGCGGCGGCGATTTCCAGTCGCTGGCCATTGACAACGGCATTCCCGAAGATGCCGAGCTGGTCTCGCTGTCCTCGCCGTTCGACCTGCCCAACCAGGCCCAGTTGATCGTGCCGGCGTTCCCGGTCACCCCGGACGACAAGGAAGGGCACCCCAAGGAAGTGGCCAAGTACCTGGTGCGGGAGCTGGACTGGGGCAAGGGCAGCATCGTGCTGTTCACCTCGCGCTGGAAGATGGAAAAAGTGGCCGAGCTGATGCCGGCCGCGCAGCGCAAACGGGTGCTCGTGCAGGGTGAGAGCGCCAAGCAGAAGATGATCGACGAGCACCTGCGGCGCACCGCGGCCGGGGAGGGCTCGGTGTTGTTCGGGCTGAACTCGTTTGGCGAAGGCCTGGACCTGCCGGGCGAGGCCTGCACCACGGTGGTGATCACCCAGGTGCCCTTCGCGGTGCCGACCGATCCGCAGACCTCCACCTTGAGCGAGTGGTTCGAAAGCCGTGGGTTGAATGCGTTCAACCTGATCGCGATCCCGCACGCGCTGCGCACGCTGACCCAGTTCTCCGGCCGTCTGATCCGTACGTCGACCGACACCGGCCGGGTGATCATCCTCGACTCGCGCCTGCTCACCCGCCGTTACGGCAAGCGCATCATCGATTCACTACCGCCGTTCAAGCGGGTGATCGGCTGACGCGGCATAGCAGCGCCACGCACGCCCGGTAGAGCCACGCCATGCGTGGCTGCATTTCGCAGATGGATGGGGTTGGCCGGGCATCCAGCCACGCGTGGCGTGGCGCTACCGCGTCAGCCTTCCAGCTTGGACAGGTCGCGTACCGCGCCCTTGTCGGCACTGGTGGCCAGCAGCGCGTAGGCCTTCAACGCACCGGTGACCTTGCGCGGGCGTGCCTCGCGCGGCTTCCAGCCCAGTGCATCCTGCTCGGCGCGGCGCGCGGCCAGCGTGGCGTCATCGACCAGCAGATCGATGCGCCGCGCCGGGATATCGATGCGGATACGGTCGCCTTCGCGGACCAGACCGATCACACCGCCGGACGCGGCTTCCGGGGACGCATGGCCGATCGACAGGCCCGAGGTGCCGCCGGAAAAACGGCCGTCGGTGAGCAGCGCGCATTGCTTGCCCAGGCCCTTGGATTTCAGGTAGCTGGTGGGGTACAGCATTTCCTGCATGCCCGGGCCACCGCGCGGGCCTTCGTAGCGGATCACCACCACGTCGCCGGCCACCACGGTGTCGGCGAGGATGCCGGCCACGGCCGCGTCCTGGCTCTCGAACACGCGCGCATTGCCCTCGAACACATGGATGGATTCATCCACGCCGGCCGTTTTCACCACGCAGCCATCCGGCGCCAGGTTGCCGCGCAGCACCGCCAGCCCGCCTTCGGCCGAGTAGGCATGGGCAACCGCGCGGATGCAGCCTTCTTCACGATCCACGTCCAGCGTCGGCCAGCGTGTGGCCTGGCTGAAAGCGATCTGGGTGGGGATGCCGGCCGGGCCGGCACGGAAGAAGTCGCGCACTTTTTCATCCTCGCTCACCGCGACATCCCAGCGCGCAATCGCCTCGGCCAGCGTGCGGCTGTGCACGGTCGGCACGTCGGTATGCAGCAGGCCGCCACGCGCCAGTTCACCGAGGATGCCGTACACGCCACCGGCGCGGTGCACGTCTTCCATGTGGTACTTCGGGGTGTTCGGCGCGACCTTGCACAACTGCGGCACGCGTCGCGACAGCGCGTCGATGGCCTGCAGGTCGAAATCCACCTCGGCTTCCTGCGCGGCAGCCAGCAGGTGCAGGATGGTGTTGGTCGAACCGCCCATGGCGATGTCCAGGGTCATCGCGTTCTCGAACGCGGCCATGCTGGCGATGGTGCGCGGCAGGGCGTTGGTGTCTTCACCGCCGTACCAGCGATGGCACAGCTCCACGACCAGGCGCCCGGCGCGGCGGAACAGCTGCTCGCGGTCGGCATGGGTGGCCAGGGTCGAGCCGTTGCCGGGCAGCGACAGGCCGAGCGCTTCGGTCAGGCAGTTCATCGAGTTGGCGGTGAACATGCCCGAGCAGGAGCCGCAGGTGGGGCAGGCGCTGCGCTCGTATTCGGCCACCTTCTCATCGCTGGCGCTTTCATCGGCGGCGATCACCATCGCATCCACCAGGTCCAGCTTGTGCTCGGACAGCCGCGTCTTGCCCGCTTCCATCGGCCCGCCGGAGACGAACACCACCGGGATGTTCAGGCGCAACGCGGCCATCAACATGCCCGGGGTGATCTTGTCGCAGTTGGAGATGCACACCAGCGCATCGGCGCAGTGCGCGTTGACCATGTACTCCACCGAGTCGGCGATGATCTCGCGGCTGGGCAGCGAATACAGCATGCCGTCATGGCCCATGGCGATGCCGTCATCCACCGCGATGGTGTTGAACTCTTTTGCGACGCCGCCGACCTGCTCGATCTCGCGGGCCACCAGCTGGCCCAGGTCCTTGAGGTGCACGTGGCCGGGCACGAACTGGGTGAACGAGTTGGCGATGGCGATGATCGGCTTGTGGAAATCGCCATCGGTCATGCCGGTGGCGCGCCACAGGGCGCGGGCGCCGGCCATGTTGCGGCCGGCGGTGGACGTACGGGAGCGGTATTCAGGCATGGTGGCTGGCAGGATCGGGCGGGCCGTGGGGGCGCGTTTCGCCTCGATTCTGCCGAAAAATTCCGGTTGCGTTTGCAACCACCTTCGCCGCTGCCGCAGCGACGGCGCCCAAGACGGTCCAGGCGAATGCTGAAACGTCGTTCATCTTCCGCGCTTTGCCGGTTTTGGTTGTTCGCGACGATGAGGCATGATTGAGGGGATAACCGCATTAGGGGGCATGACGCCATGAAACGTTCCAGGACCACCGCGCTGCTGTTGATGAGCGCCGCGCCGCTGCTGTTCACCGCCTGCCAGAAGGACGACGCCGTCAAGGTGCAGGAAGGGTTGTACACCTCGGTGCAGGCCTGTACCGAGGCCACCGGCGATCCGTCCAGCTGCCGCACCGCCTTTGCCAACGCGCAGAAGCAGTCGGCCGATGCCGCCCCCAAGTACGCCTCGCGCGAAGCCTGCCAGGCCGATTACAGCGCCGAGCAGTGCGTGGAACAGAAGACCTCCACCGGCCATTCGTTCATCGGTCCGATGATGATGGGCTTTTTCATGTCGCAGATGCTCGGCAACCGTGGCGCCGGCCTGGCGCAGGCGCCGGCCGCCAGCCCGGCCTATCAGGACAAGGCCAACGGCTGGGCGCGCCCGGCCCCGGGTGGCAGCGGCGGCTTGAACACCGCCAGTGGCATCGGCGCGGGCAAGGCTGGCCTGGCCCCGGTCAACGCCACCCCCAACCGTGCCGTCACGGCCAGCCGCGGTGGCTTCGGCAGCACCAGCAGCGGCCGCAGCAGCGTCGGCGGCTGACCGATGCAGCGCGTGCGTATCGCCGAGCGCAGCCAATGGCGCGCTCGGGCGGAAGAGTCCGGCTTCCGCTTCCACACCATCGACGGCCTGCCGTACTGGGACGAGAGCGCGTATTACGCCTTCACCCTGCGCCAGATCGAGCAGGACATCGAAGACCCCAGCGCCGAGCTGCATGCAATGGCGATGGGGCTGGTGGACGAAGTGGTCGGCAGCGAGCAGTTGATGGACCAGCTGGCGATCCCGCCGCAGTTCCGCGACTGGATCGCCGACAGCTGGCGGCGCCGCGAACCGCATCTGTATGGCCGGCTGGATTTCGCCTACGACGGCAACGGCCCGGCCAAGCTCTACGAGCTCAATTACGACACCCCGACCTCGCTGTTCGAAGCCTCCTTCTTCCAGTGGCAATGGCTGGAAGACCAACGCAACCAGAACCGCTTGCCGCCCCACGCCGACCAGTTCAACGCGATCCATGAAGCGCTGGTCGAGCGTTTTGCGCAGCTCTCCGCGCAGTTGCCACCACCGCTGTATTTCAGTGCGGTGGGCAGCTCGGAGGAAGACCAGGGCACGGTCGCCTACCTGCGCGACTGCGCCGCCCAGGCCGGGCTGCGCGGCGAGGCGATTGCCATCGAAGATATCGGTCTGTCCGAAGACGGCCGCTTCACTGCGTTGGACGACACGGTGATCGGCAGCCTGTTCAAGCTGTACCCGCTGGAAGACCTGATGACCGAGACGTTCGGTCAGGCCTTGCCGGCCTCGGGCGTGCAGCTGCTGGAACCGGCGTGGAAGGCGATCCTGAGCAACAAGGGCGTGCTGCCGCTGCTGTGGCAGCGTCACCGCGGCCACCCGAACCTGCTCGCCGCCGAGTTCGACGATGGCAGCGAGCTGCCGCGTGGCTGGGTGCGCAAGCCGCTGTTCTCGCGCGAAGGCGCCAATGTTGCCATGCACCTGGCCGACGGCAGCTGGCAGGAAAGCGAAGGTCCCTACACCGGTCCGGCGATCCGTCAGGCCGCGCATCCGCTCACCCGTTTCGACGGCGGCTACCCGCTGGTCGGCAGCTGGGTGGTGGGCGACCAGGCCTGTGGCATGGGCATCCGCGAAGACAGCAGCCGCATCACCCGCGACAGCGCCCGCTTCGTGCCGCACGCGATCATCGACGAAGCACCGATGCGCATTTACGTCTGACCCATCCAGGCGGTCCACGACCACGGGCGTGGCCTACAACAACCCGTCACGCTTCACCGCCAGATACCGCTCCACCAGCGCGCCCGGCAGCGCATCGGCGGTGACGTCCAGCACCATCACCCCATGGCTGCGCAGCGCCTCGTGCGCGTCGCTGCGTTGCTGCAGGTAGCGCGCGATGGCGCCGGCCTGGGTGGCGTCCTGCAGCGTCTCCACGTCCTGGGTGAGCGCCTCATCCAGCTCGCGCTCGCGCAGGCTGGCCACGCACACCAGGTGCTGGCGCTGCAGCAGGCGCACCGCGGCGAGCAGGTCTTCAATGTCTTCATCGCGCACGTTGGTGACCAGCATCACCAGCGAGCGGCGCCGCTGCCGCAGCGACAGCTCGGTGGCCGCAGCGAGGTAGTCGGTGGCCACCGGGGTGGCCTGCAGGTCGTAGCTGGCGCGCAGCAACCGGTCGATGGCGCCCATGCCGCGCTGCGGTGCCACCCAGCGCGTATCGCCGCCGCTGGCGAACAGGCCCACGCCATCCCCCTGGCGCAGCGCCAGGTAGGCCACCACCAGCGCCGCATTGAGCACATGGTCGAAGTGCGACAGCCCGCCTTCACTGGCCATCATCCGGCGACCGGTGTCGATCATCAGCATCAACTGCTGGTTCTTTTCGTCCTGGTATTCGCGCGAGATCAGCTTGCGCGCGCGCGAGGTCGCCTTCCAGTCGATCTGGCGCAGGCTGTCGCCGATGCGGTACTCGCGCATCTGGTGGAAATCGGTGCCTTCGCCACGCCGCCGCTTCAGGTGCGCGCCGACCAGCCGCGAGGCCTGTTCGGCACTGAACAGGGCAAAGCGGGTGAGCGGTGCGAAGTTGGGATACACCCGCACCGTCAGTGCCGGTGGCAACGTGCGGCGCTGCCGCCACAGCCGCCACGGTGCATGCACGCGCAGGTGCACGCCCTCGAACACGAAGCGCCCGCGCGCGGTCGGGGTGAGGCTGTACTGAAAACTGCTGGCGACCAGCGGCTTGAGCGTCAACGCGCGCGGCAGGCCCTGCAGCGTCCACTGCCCGGGCACCAGGTCGAACACGTCCACGCGCTGGCGCAGGCTGGACTCCAGCCGCAGGGTCACCGGCCGCGCCACGTTCAGGGCCAGGGCCTCGGGCAGTTCGCGCTGCAGGCTGGGCGAGGGCTGTCGACGCAGCCGCAGCAGGTCGACGAGCGCCACCAGCGCGATCGCCGCGCCCATGGCACCCCAGCTCCAGCGTGGCCACAGCCCGAAGGCCACCGGCAGGCCAAGCAGGCTCCATGCCAGCACCAGGGCGAGCAGCAGCGGGGCTGGCCTCATCGGCCGCCCCACGCGCGATCAGCGTTACGCCCAGGGCTCATTTGCGCGGCGCTTCCACCTTGGCCAGCAGCGCGTCCAGTGCGTCGTCGGCGCTCTGTCCTTCGATCTGCAGTTCCGGGGCCAGTGCGATGCGATGACGCAAGGCCGGCTTGGCGATGTCGCGGACATCGTCGGGGGTGACGAAGTCGCGCCCGGCCAGTACCGCCTGTGCGCGCGCGGCACGCACCAGCGCGATGCTGCCACGCGGACCGGCGCCGAGCGCGATGCCCGGCCAGTGGCGCGTGGCGGCGACGATCCGCACCGCGTAGTCGATTACTTCCGGGTCGACGGTGATCGCCGCGGTGGCCTGCTGCAGTGCCACCACCTCGGCGGCGGTCAGCACGCGCGGCACCTGGGACAGATCGAAGTCGGCCGCACTGCGCCCGGTGGTGATCGCATCGACCATGCGCTTCTCGTCTTCCACCGACGGATAGTCGATCAGCACCTTGAGCAGGAAGCGGTCCAGCTGCGCTTCGGGCAGCGGGTAGGTGCCTTCCTGTTCGACCGGGTTCTGGGTGGCCAGCGCCAGGAACGGCGGAGTCAGCGCGAACGCCTTGCCTTCGATGGTGACCTGGCCTTCCTGCATCACTTCCAGCAGCGCCGACTGGGTCTTGGCCGGTGCACGGTTGATCTCGTCGGCCAGCAGCAGGTTGGTGAACACCGGGCCGCGACGGATCTTGAAGCTCTCCGACTTGGGGTCGTATACCGCATGCCCGCTGACATCGCTGGGCATCAGGTCGGGGGTGAACTGCACGCGGCCGTAGTCCAGCTCCAGCGCCTGGGCCAGGGCACGCACCAGCAGGGTCTTGCCCAGCCCGGGCACGCCTTCGATCAGCACGTGGCCACCGGCCAGCAGCGCGATCAGGATCTGGTCCAGCACCTCGGGCTGGCCGATGAAGGCACGTCCGACCGCTTCGCGCACGGCATCGACGCGTTCGACCACGCTGGGACCGGACAGGCCGGCCGGGGCCGGCGCGGGTTCGGCAGGAGACAGCGGTGGCAGCAGCGGTGGGGTCGGCTCGGTCATAGCAGGTTTCTCATCTGGATCAGCAGGCGGATGCGCTCGCGCAGACCGGGCAGGTCCTGCGAGGCCGGAGCGTTCAACGCAGTCTGGACGCGGGCATGCGGCCAGTGCAGCAGGGTGGCGATGGCGTGCACCTGCGCCTCGCCGTTCAACGCGGCGGCGGTGGGTGCGCGCCGACGCAGGCGGCCAAGGAACGAACGCCGCACCGCGTCGTACAACAGCGGGGCCTTGCCGTAACGCAGCAGGTGTTCGCCGCTGGCGCGCACGTGTTCCAGCAGCGAGCGGCGCTCGATCGCCGGCGACGGCAACAGGCTGCCCATGCGCTGCGCGCGCTGCCACAGCCAGCCAAGCAGGGCCAGCAGCAGCGGCACCCATACCGGCCAGCCCTGGTAGAAGAGACGGTTCCACAGCGACGGCGGTCGCGCGCCGTACACCAGCCACACGCGGCCTTCGCCGTAGCGAGGCGCCAGCAGGTAGCGGGTCAGGTCGCGGTGCGCCTTGTCGTGCAGGCCGTCGACGTACTCACCCTGCTTTGCATCGGGCTTGTCGAGCATGGCTGGGCGGCCCATGCCCTTCATGAAGTCCAGGTCGGCCAGCACGTCCACGCTGCCCTGGCCGTGGCGCAGGCGCGCGAACACCCACCCATACGCGTCACTGTCTGCATCGTCTTCGCCCCAGCCGCGTTCCAGGCGCATGCCTGCCGGCGGCGTCACGCCGAAGCGTCGCCCATGGCAGAATTCCACATGGTGTTCGTCATCGCGCACATGGAAGGGCTGGCAGCCGCTGCCGTAGTCGATGGCGTCCACGCCCAGGGCGTCCAGCAATGGCCCGTTGCCGTCGATATCGGCCGGCGTGCTGGGCGGTGTGCGCACGATCAGATGGCCGCCCTGCGCCACCCACGTCAGCAGCGCGCGCGCGGTGGGCGGCGGCAGGGTGGTCGTGTCCTGCAGCAGCACCAGGGTGTCGTGCGGCTTGAGCGACAGGGTTTTCAGGTCCACGCGCGGGTGCGAATGGACCTCGATGCCGTCGGCGCGCAGCGCCTGGCCCAGCACATACAGTGGGTTGTAGCGGGCTTCACCCTGCGGCGGCAGCTGCTCGGTTTCGGTCACCCGGTGGTGGGTACGCAGGAACAGGATGGTAAGCGGCACGCCAAGCACGAGCACGCCCAGCATCACCAGCAGCCAGCGCAGGCGCGTACTCATGCGCGCCACCGGAACTGCTGCTGCAACGTACTGGCGAGCGTGGCGAACGCCTCGTCATCGGGCAGGCGGCCGGCGTAGGCGGCGTACTGCCAGACCCGCACGATGCGCTCGAACAGGGCGCGGTCGGCCGCCTCGGGCATGCGCCGCGACACGCGCAGGCACTGCGCCTCGGTGGCACCGGGCGGCAGCGCGGTCTGCGCGCGTTCGCTCATCGATTCCACGCTGGCCCGGTACAGCAGCGCCAGCGCTTGGCGCGGACGTCCCTGCTGCCATAGCGCACGCGCACGCGCGGCGGCATCCGGAGGGACTTCATCGGGCACGGTGATGTCATCTTCGACGACCGTCGATACCGTGTCGCGCGAGGCCTTGCCGGTGCCGCGCAGCCAGCGCAGCCAACGCGGCGCGGTGGCGACCAGGATCAGGAGCAGCACACCGACCATGCCCCACAGCAACCACTCGGCGATCTGCGCCGGCAGCAGCGGTCCCTTGCGAGCCGTGTCGCGCTTGGCGGCGCTGTCGTCGTCCTTTTTCTTTTCCTTCTTCGCCGGATCCTGTTGGGTACGCTCCCAATGGGTCACCTGGCGGGTCGGGCTCTGCAGCGGATCTTCATAGGCACGTTGCACGGCCTGGCGGAAGCCGGCCGTGTCGACGTCGCCGTTGCCGAAGATCGCCGCCGGTGTATTGCCGGGGTCGTTGGCGTAGGTGAGCGGGGTGTCGTCGACGTCTTCTTCTGCTTCTGCCTCTGCCTCTGCGTCCTCCTCCTCGCCGCCCTGCGCGGTCGCAGACGCGGGGGTGTCGCGCTGCTGGGCCTGCACCCCGCCGGTCGGCCAGACCAGCACCAGGGCCAGCATCAGCAGCGGTGCGGCCTGCTGCAGGCGGTCGCGCAGGCGGCGGAAGGCGATCTCCACGTCCCAGGCTTCCATCTCGGTGCGCCGGTTGAGGTACAGGCCGAAGCCGGCGCCCACGTAGAACGGCCCGATCAGACTGATGGCCAGCCAGGACAGCAGGTTGAAGCCGAACCTGGCCCAGGCCGGTGTGTCCTCGCTGACCATCGCCCACGCCGCACGCCAGGAATCGGACAGCAGCTCGAACGGGACGAACATGAACACCGCCGCGATCCCGCCCACCACCAGCGCGACCTCGAAGGCCATGCACGTCACCGTCAGCAGGATCGCATGGCCGACCGCCGCACCGGCCACGGCGCGACGGCGTGCGCCGCGATGTTCAACCGCGTTGCCTTCCAGCAGGTTGACCGGCATCAGCAGTGAACGCAGTGGACTGAAGCGGCGCCAGCCCAGGTAGCCCCAGAAGCCGCTCCAGCCCCACGCGCGTTGCGCGCGCAGCGTCTGCAAGGCGCTCGGCGCATCGCCGAAGATACCGCGCGAGATCACATACAGCGCCAGCCGGTCGAACACCGGCGTGAGCCACCACATCAGCAGCCACGCCCAGCCGAACGTATCGGTCCACCATGCCAGTGCGTTGACCAGCGCAAACAGCGGCAGGCCCAGCAGCAGCCACGGCAGCCAGATCGCCCGCGCATGCCGGCGCACCAGCGCGGTGCCCAGTTCCACCGCTTCCCAGCCGCTGCGTGCACGCAGCACCACGTTGAGCTGGTCAATGCGCATGCGCGCTCCCGCGTCCACCGCGCCACAACCAGGCAAACACCGCGCTCCACAGCACCGCGGCGACGGCGTACTTGCCCCAGGCAGGCACCGCGGCGATCGAGGACCAGAACGCTTCGATGAAGGCGGCCACCAGCAGCATCGCGGCCACGCCCAGGCACAGCCGCGCGCCGATCACCCCGCCTTCGACCAGCGCATCGATGCGCCGCCGCCGGCCGGGCGCAAGCAGTTTCATGCCCAGCTGCAGGCCCGCACCGCCGGCGATGACGATCGCAGTCAGCTCGAACGCGCCGTGCCCGACCACGAAGCGCCAGAACGGATCGCCGTGGCCGATGTGCTGCAGGTGGCCGGCCACCGCGCCGATGGTGAGCCCATTGAACACCAGCACCAGCACCGTGCCGACCCCGGCCAGCAGGCCGCTGGCGAAGGTGCGCAGACCGATGCTGATGTTGTTCATGATGTAGTGGCCGAACATCATCCAGTCGGTGCCGCTGTCGCGCCCAAGGTGCGCGGAGGCCGGATCGTACATGCGCTCCATCGCCGCGATCTCGGCGTTGCCCATCAGCAGATGGATGAATGCCGGATACCACTGCACCAGCGCGAACGTGCCCACCAGCGGCAGCACGAACAGCGCGGTGGCCACCCACATGCTGCGCGCCTGGCTGCGCACCAGCTGCGGGAAATCGGCGAACAGGAATTCCAGCGCACGCCGCCAGCGCGGTGGTGGAGTGCGGTAGAGCAGGCCGTGGCCCTGCTGCATCAGCCCCTGCAGGCGCGCCACCAGCTGCGGGCTGTAACCGCGCTTGCGCGCCAATGCCAGCTGCTGGCACAGGCGTCGATATCGCTGCGGAATGTCTTCGTCGTTGAGTGCATCATCGGCCACCTGGCCGCGCGCGCCGCGTGCGTTGTCGCCCCGCAGCGCCATCCAGCGTTCCAGCGCCTGCCACTCACCCTGGTAGCGGGTGACGAACTGTTCCTGCCTCATCGGCGCCCCAGCAGCCAATTGGCCATGGCGTACAGACGCAGCACCCCGACCTGCCCGCCACCGCCACTGAGCGGTGCGACGATCGCCGCCAGTTCCTGCTGGCGCGGCGAGGACAAGCGCGATGCGCGCTCGGCGAAGGCGACCACCGCGGCCTGTTCGGCCGGCTGCAGCGGTTGGGGCGGGGCCAGCACGGTGTCGATGGCCACGCTGCCCAGCACCGGGCGGGCGCGGTCGTGCACCACCACGGTGCCGGCGACCAGGTCGCCGAGGCGGCGGCCATGCGCGTCGAACAGGCTCGACAGCAATCCCACCGCATAGCCGAACGGCAGCATGTCCACGGTGCGCAGCAGGTTGCGGGTGATCGCGGCCATCCAGCCGATCGGCGCACCGTCGCGTGCCACTACGCGCAGACCGAGCGCACGCTTGCCCAGCGTGCGGCCCCACACCGCTTCCTGCACGATGGTGTAGGCCCACATCAGCAGGAACATCAGCGCCAGGTACAGGCCCTTGCCGAAATCGCCGAGGAAGGCCAGTGGAATGCTGAGCAGCAGCAGCGCGCCGAAACGGACCGCGAAATCGATCGCCCAGGCCAACGCACGCGGCACCGGGCCGGCGGCGGGCAGGTGCAGCGGCACGCCTTCGGGCGTGATCACTTCACGGTAGGTATCCAGCATCGTCGCGCTCATGAGCGCGCACGGTGGGAAAGATGGACCCGGAATCCTCTCCGGTCTGCTGCCTGGGTGGGCATGCGGTTCTCGACTGCTTCCTGGTCGGCTGTGGACTTTACCGTGCAGGCGTGCCGATGCCCAGCATCGGCGCGGCCGCAGGGGCGGATGCGACCGGGGCGGCCGCGATCATCCCAGGTACTTGTCCTTGAGCCGCACGTAGTGGTCGGCCGAGTAGTGCAGCGATTCGATCTGCTTGTCGGTGAGGGTGCGCACCAGGCGTGCCGGGTTGCCCACCCACAGTTCGCCCTCGCCGACCACCTTGCCCGGACCGACCACCGCGCCGGCGCCGACGAAGCCATGCCGCTCCACCCGCGCACCGTCGAGGATGCAGGCGCCCATCCCGATCAGGCTGTAATCGCCGATGGTGCAGGCATGGATGATCGTGCCGTGGCCAACCGTGACCCCCTCGCCGATCAACGTGGGGAAGCCTTCCAGGTTGTAAGGGCTGTGGTGGCTGACATGGATGATGGTGCCGTCCTGGATGTTGCTGCGCGCACCGATCCGCACATGGTTGACGTCGCCGCGGATCACCGTCCCCGGCCACACCGACACGTCATCGCCCAGCACCACGTCACCGATGATGGTGCAGGCCGGATCGATGTAGCAGCGCTCGCCGATGACCGGCAGCGTGTCGAGGAAGGGGCGGATGGGGGACATGCGGTAACTCCGGCAAGGCAGGGGCGGACGGCCGCCTGCGCCACCGTCCCGATGCCATGATGATAACGCGGGCCTGCGCGGCGCCACGCCCGCGCTGCCAAGCGCGTAGAGCCGACCGTTGGTCGGCTTTACGCTTTTACGCGACGCGGGCGCGGCGCGCGCGTTCCAGGTGCACCAGCAGCAGCGAAATCGCTGCCGGGGTCATGCCGGGGATGCGCTGGGCCTGGCCGACGGTCTGCGGGCGCACGCGCTCGAGTTTCTGCTGCACTTCGGCCGACAACCCGCGCACGCCGGCGTAGTCGAAATCGCTGGCGATGGCGGTGTTCTCATGGCGCTGCTGGCGCTCGATTTCGTCGCGCTGGCGATCCAGGTAGCCGGCGTACTTCACCCCGATCTCGACCTGCTCGGCCACCTTCGGGTCGGCCACGGCCGGGCCCAGTGACGGCACCTGCATGAGCTGGGCGTAGTCCAGCTCCGGGCGCTTGATCAGATCCAGCACGTTGGTTTCGCGGCTGACCGCTACGCCCAGGGTGGCTTCCACTTCGCGGCCGAGCGCATTGCCCGGCGTGGCCCACAACGCGCGCAGGCGTGCCGATTCGCGGGCGACCGCTTCCTGCTTGGTCTGGAAGGCCGCCCAGCGGCGCTCGTCGACCAGGCCCAACTCGCGGCCCAACCCGGTCAGGCGCACGTCGGCATTGTCTTCGCGCAGCTGCAGCCGGTATTCGGCGCGGCTGGTGAACATGCGGTACGGCTCGGTGGTGCCGTGGGTGATGAGGTCATCGACCAGCACGCCCAGGTAGGCCTCGTCGCGACGCGGGCACCAGCCGGCGTCCCCGCGCACGTGGCGCGCGGCGTTGAGGCCGGCCAGCAGCCCCTGCGCGGCGGCTTCTTCATAGCCGGTGGTGCCGTTGATCTGGCCGGCGAAGAACAGCCCGGACACGCTCTTGGTCTGCAGGGTGTTGTCCAGGCCGCGCGGGTCGAAGAAGTCGTATTCGATCGCATAGCCGGGACGGGTGATGTGCGCGTTCTCGAAGCCGCCGATGCTGCGCACCAGTGCCAGCTGCACATCGAACGGCAGCGAGGTGGAGATGCCGTTGGGATAGATCTCCACCACGTCCAGGCCTTCGGGCTCGACGAAGATCTGGTGGCTGGCCTTCTCGGCAAAGCGCACCACCTTGTCTTCGATGGACGGGCAGTAACGCGGGCCGATGCCTTCGATCTGGCCGCTGTACAGCGGCGAACGGTGCAGCGCGGCACGGATGATCTCGTGGGTGCGCTCGCTGGTGTGGGTGATCCAGCAGCTGACCTGGGCCGGATGCTCGGACACATCGCCCAGGTAGGACATCACCGGGCGCGGGTCATCGCCGGGCTGCTCGTCCATCACGCTGTAATCGAGCGAGCGGCCATCGATGCGCGGCGGGGTGCCGGTCTTGAGGCGGTCGATCACGAACGGGCGCTCGCGCAGGCGTGCGGCCAGCGTGGTGGCCGGCGGGTCGCCCATGCGCCCGGCGGCGTACTGGGTCTGGCCGACGTGGATCTTGCCGGCCAGGAAGGTGCCGGCGGTGAGTACCACGGCGGCGGCATGGAAGGTCAGCCCGGTCTGGGTGACCGCGCCGCGCACGGTGTCGCCGTCGATCAGCAGGTCGTCCACCGCCGCCTGGAACACGATCAGGTTGGGCTGGGCTTCCACGATCTGCCGGATCGCCATGCGGTACAGGTTGCGGTCGGCCTGGCAGCGGGTGGCGCGCACCGCCGGACCCTTGGACGCATTGAGGGTGCGCCACTGGATGCCGGCGCGGTCGGCGGCATGGGCCATCGCTCCGCCCAGGGCGTCGATCTCCTTGACCAGGTGGCCCTTGCCGATCCCGCCGATGGCCGGGTTGCAGCTCATCGCGCCGATGGTTTCCACGTTGTGGGTCAGCAGCAGGGTGCGCGCGCCACTGCGCGCGGCCGCCAGCGCCGCTTCGGTGCCGGCGTGGCCGCCGCCGATGACGATGACGTCGTAGCGGTAGAAGGAGTCAGTCATGGCGGAGGAGCTCGGGACGGGGCCGGGCGGCCCAGGATCAGCCCTGGAGTCAGGGCGCGGGTGGCGATTTTAGCGCCATTCGTCGGGGGGCACGAAATCAACCCTCAAGTTGGCACGTTTTCTGCAGATAACCCAATAGCACCCAGGATGGCAGGCGCTTTGCGCTACGGACCGGAATTGGAACAGGGGCCGGTCCATGCGCATCCCGGGGAAGCAGAAGGGTCGACAGTCGGGGGACTGTCGGCCCTGTTTTTTTTCCGGGACCGGCCACGGGCGGGCGCCAAAGACAGAAGGCCCCGCCAATGGCGGGGCCTTCTGCGTTGTAGGTGCCGACATCCGACGGGGCCGGAACAGGGGGGATCCAGAGTTTCCCGCCGGATATCGACATAGAACTGCATGTGACGCGTTCTGTCGCTTTTGTCACTTTGCGACCGAAGCCGTCACCACCTGACTAGATTGAACCGGGTGGGTGGTGAAAATCAAGACGGCTCAGGGCTCAACTGTGCGCTGGTGCAAATTGTTCATGTTCCGCCACGGCGAACCATTCGACCGCTGGGCTGGGCGCGGGGCCTGCTGGGCCGGGCGCGACTGCGGCGGCGGCGAGGGACGCTGCTGCTGTTGCGGGCGGCCGACCGAATCCATGTTCCGCCACGGCGAGCCGCCGTTGTACGACGGACGCGGGCGATCCGGACGCACCGGCGGATTTCCGCCGTTGCCCGGGCGCGGCGGCGGCCGGTGGTTGTGCGGCGGGCGATAGTTCGGGTACGGACGGTAGTTGGGATAGCCGTAGCCGTAGCCACCGCCATACCCGCCGCCGTAATAGCCGCCACCGTAGTAGCCACTCCCGTAACCGTAGGACGGATAGCCGTACGGGTAGCGATACTCCACCGACGGCGCGCCGTGGTAGTAGCCGCTGCCGCCACCGCCACCGCCACCGCCGACATAGTCGTAGGTGGCGCAGCCGGACAGGGCCAAGAGCAGGCCACCGGCGAAGATCAGGCGCATTTTCATGATGGGGTCCCCCCGAGGGTATGGAGCCAGCTTCGGCCCGGCGCATTGAATCGGCCCTTAACTCAGCCCCGATCCGATGAATGATTGCCATGTTGGCACGCGCGACCGGCGCGATGCGAACCGTGGGCATACGTTAATCTTGCGTCATGAGCGATTCACCCTTGCCCTGTGTCGACGACCTCCTGGCGGCCGCCGCACGCATTGCCCCGTATGCCAGCGTGACCCCGGTACTGCAGTCGCACGTGCTCGACGGGCTGGGGGGCGCGTCGCTGGCGTTCAAGGCCGAGCACCTGCAGCGCGGCGGCGCCTTCAAGTTCCGCGGCGCCTGCAATGCGGTGTGGTCGCTGGAGCCGGAGCAGGCCGCGCGCGGGGTGGTCACCCATTCCTCCGGCAACCATGGCGCCGCGCTGGCGCTGGCCGCGCGTACCCGGGGCATTGCCTGCAACGTGGTGGTGCCCGAGGGGGCAGTGGCCACCAAGCTGGCCAACATCGCCCGGCAGGGCGCTACGGTGTGGCGTTGTGCGGCCAGCATCGAGGCGCGCGAAGCCATGTGCGCCGAGGTGAAGGCCCGGACCGGCGCCAGCCTGGTGCATCCCTATGCCGACCCCCGGGTAATGGCCGGCCAGGGCACGGCAGCGCTGGAACTGCTGCGCAGCCACGGCCCGTTCGACGTGCTGGTGGTGCCGGTCGGCGGTGGTGGTCTGGCCGCCGGCACGCGCCTGGCGCTGCAGGCGGTCGCACCGAACACCCGTCTGGTGCTGGCCGAACCGGAGGGCGCGGCCGACACCGCGCGCTCGCTGGCCGCCGGCGAACGCCGCATCGACTTCACCCCGGCAACCGTCTGCGATGGCCTGCGCACCACCCTCGGCGCGCCCAACTTCGCCCTGCTGCATGGGGCGGCCGAGGTCATCACGGTGCCCGACGCGGCCACCCTGGCGGCGATGCGGCTGCTCTGGCAGGTGCTCAAGCAGGTGGTTGAACCGTCCTCGGCGATCGTGCTGGCCGCGATCCTGTCCGACCCGGCGCGGTTTGCCGGGCAGCGGGTCGGGCTGGTGCTGTCTGGCGGCAATGTCGACCTGGACGCACTGCCCTGGGGGCGCGCATGAGCGGGCACGCGCGGGTGGGCCTGCTCGGCTGGCTGTGGCGGCTGTGCGTCGTGCTGTTCGCCTGGCTGCTCGGGGTGACCGCGTGGATCGTGTGGGTGGGCGAGCGCGACCAGGCCGCCAAGGCCGATGCGATCATCGTGCTGGGCGCGGCGGCCTACGATGCCAAGCCGTCACCGGTGTTCGAAGAGCGCATTCGCCATGGGCTGGACCTGTACGAGCAGGGGTATGCGCCGCTGCTGATCTTCACCGGTGGCTACGGCGGCACCGGGGCGCGCTTTTCCGAATCGCAGGTGGCACGGCGCTACGCGCTCAAGCAGGGCGTGCCGGACAAGGCGATCCTGATCGAGACCGCCTCGCGTACCACCCGGCAGAACCTGATCGAGGCACGCCGGCTCATGGAGCAGCGCAACCTGCACCGGGTGATCATCGTCAGCGATCCGCTGCACATGGCGCGCGCGCTGCGCCTGGCCCGTGAGCTGGGCATCGACGCGCTCTCCTCTTCGACCCCGAGCACCCGCTTCCGCAGCTTCCACACCAGCTGGAAGTTCCTGGTGCAGGAGATCTACTTCTTCCACCGCGACATGTTCCCGGCGTAGAGCCGACCGTTGGTCGGCTGGACCGCTTCCACCAGACATGTTCCCGTCGTAGAGCCGACCGTTGGTCGGCTGGACCACCGACCCGCCACACGGGCAGCCGACCATACGCGTGGCCGACCACACGGCAGCCGACCAACGGTCGGCTCTACGATCAATCGTTCTGCGCCGGATCGGGATCGCCGATTCCACACCAGCTCGAAGTTCCCGGTGCAGGAGATCTACTTCTTCCACCAGACATGTTCCCGTCGTAGAGCCGACCGTTGGTCGGCTGGACCACCGACCCGCCACACGGGCAGCCGACCATACGAGTGGCCGACCACACGGCAGCCGACCAACGGTCGGCTCTACGATCAATCGTTCTGCGCCGGATCGGGATCGCCGATTCCACACCAGCTCGAAGTTCCCGGTGCAGGAGATCTACGTCTTCCACCGCGACATGTTCCCGTCGTAGAGCCGACCGTTGGTCGGCTGGACCACCGACCCGCCACACGCGTAGCCGACCATACGAGTGGCCGACCACACGGCAGCCGACCAACGGTCGGCTCTACGATCAATCGTTCTGCGCCGGATCGGGATCGCCGATTCCATACCAGCTCGAAGTTCCCGGTGCAGGAGATCTACGTCTTCCTCCACGACATGTTCCCGTCGTAGAGCCGACCGTTGGTCGGCTGGACCGCCGACCCGCCATACCGGCAGCCGACCACACCGGCAGCCGACCAACGGTCGGCTCCACGCGATCAGCGCGGTCGGCTCAGGGCGTTCTGCGCCGGATCGGGATGGCCGACACCGGCACGCTGGCCACGTCCTGGCCGCGCTCGCGGATCGGGGCGCCGGCCTCGGGTGCCCAGGCATGGGCGTAGATCACTTCCCAGCTGCTGGGCAGCTTGCCGTCGTCGCGGCGCAGCGGCTCGTAGGCCGCGCGTGCGGCGGCAAAGCGTCCGCGTCCAGTCAGTGTGTGCCGGCGATCCTGGCGGGCGTTGGTGGCGCCAATGGCCTGCAGCTCGCGCATCAGTGCGGTCAGGTCGTCGTAGGTGAGGGTGAACAGATCGCGGTCCAGCACCGGATCGCGGAAGCCGGACATCATCAGCGCATCGCCGAACTGCGCGATCGGGGCGAAGCGACTGACATGCGGCACCGCGTCGGCCTGGGCGAAGGCCTCGCGCAGTTCGACCAGCGTGTCCGGGCCGAAGGTGGAACACAGCAGCAGGCCGCCGGGCTTGAGCGCGCGGCGGAAGCCGGCGAACACCGCCGGCAGGTCGTCCACCCACTGCAGGCACAGGTTGCTGTAGATCACATCCACGCTCTGGTCCAGCAGCGGCAGTGCCTGTGCATCGGCGCAGACACGCGAGAACGGTCTCCACCAGCCGGCCTGCTTCTTCGCTTCGCGCAGCATCGGCTCGGCCAGATCGAGGGCGATCACCTGCGCCTTGGGCCAGCGCTTCTTCATCGCCGCGCTGGCATGGCCGGTGCCGCTGCCAATATCCAGCACCACCTGCGGTTGCCGGTCTTCCAGATAGTCCAGCGATTCGAGCAGGCGCTTTTCGACCTCGCGCTGCAACGCGGCGGCGGCATCGTAGCTGTGGGCGGCGCGCGAGAACGCGCGGCGGACGTGGCGGGGATCGAAGCTGGACGTCATGGAAGGCTCACTGCGGAAAACACGATGGCGAAGGTCAGAACGTGCCGGGGTAGGCGCCGCCGTCGATCAGCAGGTTCTGCCCGGTGATGTAGCCGGCGTGCGCGCTGCACAGGAACGCGCAGGCCGCGCCGAACTCATCGGCGGTGCCGAAACGGCCGGCCGGAATGGGGGTGCGCTTGCGCTCGGCCAGCTGGCCGGCATCGATGCCCTGCTGCTGGGCGAGATAGGCGAAGTTGCCGCGCAGGCGATCGGTATCGAACTGGCCCGGCAGCAGGTTGTTGAGGGTGACGTTGTGGGCCACGGTCTTGCGCGCCAGCCCGGCGACGAAGCCGGTCAGCCCCGAGCGTGCGCCGTTGGACAGGCCGAGGATGTCGATGGGGGCCTTCACCGACGAGGAGGTGATGTTGACCACCCGCCCGAAGCCGCGCTCGATCATGCCATCGACGGTGGCGCGGATCAGTTCGATGGGGGCCAGCATGTTGGCATCCAGCGCGGCGATCCAGTCCTCGCGGGTGAACTGGCGGAAGTCGCCGGCCGGTGGGCCACCAGCGTTGTTGACCAGGATGTCTACCTGCGGGCACGCCGCCAGCGCGGCCTGCCGGCCTTCGTCGGTGGTGATGTCGGCGACCACGCCGATGACCTGGCGCGCGCCCGGCAGCGCCTGCAGCTCGCGTACGGCGCGGTCCAGCGCGTCTTCACCGCGCGCGGCGATCACCACGTTGACGCCTTCGCGCACCAGCGCACGTGCGCAGCCCAGGCCGAGGCCTTTGCTGGCGGCGCAGACCAAGGCCCAGCGCCCGGCGATTCCAAGGTCCATGGGTCAATCCTGTGGTGGGAGACGGGCGTACATGATCGGCGATGCGTAGCGGCAAGGTCAGGGCAGGGCGGCAACGAAGTGTTGCAGCTGCGCGGCAACCTCATCGCTATGGCCCAGGAACGGGGCGTGGCCACCGTGGGCGACCACGTGCGCCTGCGCCGCCGGGGCCAGTGCGGCCGCCGCCTGCATGGCCTTGGCCGAGACCAGCCGGTCGCGCTGGCCGGCCAGCCACAGGCTGGGCTTGCCCAGGCCGGGCAGGGCGCCGCGCAGATCGGTGGTTTCCAGTAGCCGCAATCCTTCCTGCAACGCGCGTGGGGCCGGCTCGCCGCGCGCGACGAGCAGGTCGCGCAGGGTGCGCAGTTCCTGGCGGGCGTGTTCGGAGCCCATCGCATCCAGCGCCAGGAAGCGTTCCAGTGTGCCGCGGTAGTCCGTGGCCAGGTCCTGGCCGAACTGTTCGAACACCGCCGGCTCGACCGCGTGCGGCCAATCGTCGGCGCACACGAAGCGCGGGGTCGCGGCGATCATCGCCAGCGCGCGCACCTGCGGCAGCGTGGCGGCAGCGTGCAGCGCGAACAGGCCGCCCAGCGACCAGCCGCACCACACCGCCGGCGGCGTGGCCGCGGCAATCGCATTGACCACGTAAGGCAACCGCAGCGGGGTGGGGTCGTCGTGGCTGTGGCCGTGGCCAGGCAGGTCGACCAGGTGCAGCTGATGCTGCGCGGCCAGGCGCTCGACCAGTGGTGCGAACACGCCGCCGTGCAACGCCCAGCCATGGATGAGGACCAGCGCCGGCCCGTGCCCGAGCACCTCGATATGCAGGCTCACAGCGACCGGCTCACGCGCTCAGTGCATCCAGCGACTGCTGCCGCAGCACGGTATCGCGTGCATGCCCGATCGCATCGGTGAGCGCGCGTACCTGGGCCGGGGTGTGCAGCGCGGACAGCGTCACCCGCAGCCGCGCCTTGCCTTCGGGCACGGTCGGCGGGCGGATCGCGCTGACCAGGAAGCCGGAGGCTTCCAGTGCCGCCGACAACGCCATCACCGTCGATTCGCTGCCGCACAGCAGCGGCTGGATCGGCGTGTCCGACGGCATCAGTTCCAGGCCGTGCTGGCGTGCACCGGCGCGGAACACACCGACCAGCTCGGCCAGCTTTTCGCGGCGCCAGTCATCGCGCCGGGCCAGCTTCACCGCCGCCAGCGACGCGGCGGCCTGGGCCGGCGACACCGCCGTGGTGTAGATGTAGGGACGTGCGGTTTCGGCCAGGTGCTGGATCAGCGCTGCATCGCCCAGCACTACCGCACCGCTGCCGCCGAGCGCCTTGCCCAGCGTGGCCAGCTGCAAGGGCACATCGGCCACGCCCAGGCCGGCATCGGCCACGCAGCCGCGGCCGTGCTCGCCGACCACGCCGATACCGTGCGCGTCGTCCACGTACAGCAGCGCTTCCTGCATGCGCGCCACCAGCGACAGCGAACGCAGCGGGGCGATGTCGCCATCCATGCTGAAGACGCCATCGGTGACCAGCATCGCCGCGCCGTCCGGCGCGTGCTTCAACTGGCGCAGCGCGCCTTCGGTATCCAGGTGCGGGTAGCGGCGCAGACGGCAACCGGCCAGGCGCGCGGCATCCAGCAGGCTGGCGTGGTTGAGCCGGTCCTGCACGCACACATCGTCTTCTTCGCTGAGCAGGGCCTGCTGCACCGCCAGGTTGGCGGCAAAGCCGCTGCCGAACAGCAGCGCGCGCGGATAACCGAGCCAGTCGGCCATTTCCTGTTCGAGCGCTTCATGCAGGGCATGGTGGCCGCAGATCAGGTGCGAGGCGGTGGCGCCGGCACCTTCGCGCGCGGCCGCGTCCTGCAGCGCGCTGACCACGCCGAACTGTTGCGACAGCCCCAGATAATCATTGCTGCAGAAGCCGGTCAGCCATTGGCCATTGATCTCCAGCCGCACACCGTCGCGACGGGTCACCGTGCGGCGCACGCGGATGCGCCCCTGCGCGTCGCGGAGCTTGCGCTGGGCCTGGATGCGGTCGTGCAGGTCGGGGCGGGCCATGGTCGTCGGCTGGCATGGATGGGCGGTTAGCGTACCCGGTTGACGGGCCCGGCGCTGCCCCGGCAGGGCCGGCCGGGCGCCGCCCTCAGGCGGCCTGCTCGCAGCCACCCTTGCAGCGGCCTGCCTCGGCCGTGATGTCGGCGTGGACCGTGCCCGGGTGGTCGTGGTCGGCCGCGTCCACCTGGACCGCCATCGGGCGCAGGCCCAGCCGTTCGAACAGGGCCAGGTCGCGCGCGGTGTCCGGGTTGCCGGTGGTGAGCAGCTTTTCGCCATGGAAGATCGAGTTGGCCCCGGCAAGGAAGCACAGCGCCTGCAGCTCATCGCTCATCGCTTCGCGCCCGGCCGACAGCCGCACCATCGAGCGCGGCATGACGATGCGCGCCACCGCGATCATCCGCACGAACTCGAACGGGTCCAGTTCGGCGATGCCGTGCAGGGGCGTGCCGGCGACCTGCACCAGCCGATTGATCGGTACCGAATCGGGATGCGCGGGCAGCGTGGCCAGCGCCAGCAGCAGGCCCGCGCGCTGCTCACGGGTTTCACCCATGCCGACGATGCCGCCGCAGCAGGTCTTCAGCCCGGCATCGCGCACGTGCGCCAGGGTATCCAGGCGGTCCTGGTACTGGCGGGTGTGGATGATCGCGTCGTAGTAGTCCGGCGCGGTGTCCAGGTTGTGGTTGTAGTAATCCAGCCCGGCCTCGCGCAGGGCCACGGCCTGGTCGCCGCTGAGCATGCCCAGGGTGGCGCAGGTCTCCAGCCCCAGCGCCTTCACCTCGCGGATCATCGCCGCCACCTTGGGCACATCGCGATCCTTGGGCGAGCGCCAGGCCGCGCCCATGCAGAACCGCGACGCACCGGCGGCCTTGGCCTGGCGTGCCTTGGCGACCACCGCCTCGGTGTCCATCAGCTTCTGCGCCGCCACCCCGGTGCTGTAGCGCTGGGCCTGGGGGCAATACGCGCAGTCCTCCGGGCAGCCGCCGGTCTTGACCGACAGCAGGGTGGAAACCTGCACTTCCGCCGCATCGAAGTGCTCGCGGTGGATGCCGGCGGCGCGGTGCAGCAGGTCCGGGAACGGCAGTGCGAACAGCGCCAGCAGTTCGTCGCGGTGCCAGTCGTGGCGGAGGGCAGCAGCCATGGGGTGTCCTGACGGAGAGAGGCGAAAGGGCGGCAGTCTGGTGAGTGCAGTCGAAGCTGTCAACCTTGAGGATCAAGTATAGGTTTACAGTGAAACGGTTTGCTCGAGCGGATCAATGTTGAATAAATCCAACACAAACCCCGCGAATGTTGGATTTATGGATCATGGGTGTCTGGCTACGACCCGATGCCGTATGAAATGTAAGATAAAAATGACACCAGCCGCCAAAGTGATGGTTTAATTACGCATGGCCAAGCGAACGCCACCGGTAAGACCAGGAGATGCCAAGCGCATCGCCGCGCTCGGCGAGCGCCTGCGTACCGCGCGGCTCGCGCGTCGCATGAGCCAGGCAAACCTCGCCGAGCGCGTCGGTGTGGATCGCACCACCATAGGCAAGCTGGAAGCCGGCGATGCCGGCACCAGCCTGTCCACCGTCCTGCGCGTGCTTTCCGCGTTAGGCCTGGAGCGGGACATCGAGCGCATTGCAGCGGACGACGCGCTGGGTGCACAGCTGGCTGCAAGCAGCCTGAAACGACCGCCACCGCGCCGCGTGCCCGCCGCAACCGGCCGGGCATCGAGCCCGCAAGGTACGACGCCCGCCACGCTGCAGGTCCGGGAGCCAAGGGGTGCTGAAACGCACCCCACCTATTCGACCGATCACACCGGGCCATCGCAGGACGCAACCGGCGACCGATACACGTTGGTTGCAGGCCATCGCGCGCCGCGTCTGGATGCTCCGGCTGCAACGCCGACGCGGCGTCGATCCCGCGCACCCGGTAGCCGCTGAACATGGCCGGCCGGGAGCAGATCGACCGGGAAGTCTGGTTCGACGCACCGGAACTCTGCCCACCGGTGCAGGTGGGATGGATCAGCCGGCACGCCGGTCGCACCGGCGACACCGTCGCCTTCACCTACGCCGATGTCTGGCTGCGTGGCGCCATGGGCATCGCTCCTTTCGCACTCGATCCCGGCCTGCCGCTGGTGGAAGGCCACCAGTTCGCCCGCACAGGCGCCGGCGAGGTGACCGCCGCGTTCCAGGACTGCTCGCCCGATCGATGGGGGCGGCTGCTGATGGATCGGCGCGAGGCAGTACGCGCCAATCGCGATGGAGTGCCTCGCAGATCCCTGCGGTCGTGGGACTACCTGATGGGAGTGGATGACACCACCCGCATGGGGGCGCTGCGTCTGCGTGATCCGGACACGCAGACGTGGATCACTTCGGACAGCCCGGCCGCACCGCCGGTCACCGACCTGCGCCGATTGGAAAGCATCGCGGGAAAGGTGGAGTCCGGTGCCAGACTCACCCGCGACGAGGAGACGCGCTGG
Source organism: Stenotrophomonas sp. P5_A9 (assembly GCF_056400525.1). Classification (NCBI taxonomy): domain Bacteria; kingdom Pseudomonadati; phylum Pseudomonadota; class Gammaproteobacteria; order Lysobacterales; family Lysobacteraceae; genus Stenotrophomonas; species Stenotrophomonas sp. P5_A9. Next base: position 107,344 of record NZ_JBFULC010000002.1, on the reverse strand, counting down.
CTGATCCAGCTCGTCGCACCTGGCGCATCACTGGGCGGGGCCCGCCCCAAGGCAGGGTATCGAGATTCCGACGGTGCGCTGTGGTTGGCGAAGTTTCCCGGCAACGAAGATCGCCATGACGTCGGGCTCTGGGAATACATCACCTACCGCCTCGCCACGGAAGCCGGCGTGCGGATGCCGCCGGCCGCCCTGCTGTCGCTTTCCGCGCGCGGGCACACGTTCGCCGTCCAGCGCTTTGATCGTAGTCCTGAGGGGCGGCGTCACTACGCGTCGGCGTTCACCCTGCTCGACGCGACGCACGGCGAAGGCCACAGCTACCTGGATCTGGCCCAGGTGATCGAAAACGTCGGCACGCAGCGGGGCATCGCAGACGATCTTGACCAGCTTTTCCGCAGGGCCCTGTTCAACGTGCTGGTCGGCAACCGCGATGACCACCTGCGTAACCATGGCTTCCTGCGGACCCGGACGGGCTGGTCGCTTTCCCCCGCGTTCGATGTGAACCCGAATACGGCCAGCGACACGCACGTGCTGGCGCTGGACGATGCCGATCCCACGCCAACGACCGCGCATGTTCTGGCGACGGCTGCGTATTACCAGCTGACGCCGGCCGATGCGGCTGTCATTGAACGGCAGGTGCGGCACGCGGTGCGCAAATGGCAGGCAGTTGCCAAGGCACAAGGTGCCAAATGTGCCGAGATGGAGTTGATGGCCTCGGTGATCGACGCCGACCGATAAGGCACCTGCAAGGCGAAACGCCGACGCGCTCGAAGGGAACGCACTGACAGACATTCGCCGACCGAGGCGGCAGCCTTGTCGCACTCCACGCGCTGCGGTGACACCTTGCCTCTTCACTGGTTCGATTCTCTGGCGTGGCTGTCCCGACAGGCCCTGCCGCTGCGCTGCCTGGTCTGTGACGAAGCCGGGGCCGACGGGCGCGACCTGTGCCTGGCCTGCCATGCCGCATTGCCATGGAATGAGCACGCCTGCCCGCTGTGCGCGCTGCCACTGCCAGCCGACGAACCTGCCGAGCGCTGCGGCAGCTGCCAGCACGATCCACCACGCCAATCCGCCGCCGCTGCGGTGTTCCTGTATGCCGCGCCCGTTGACCAGTTGCTGATCCGCTTCAAGTTCCATCAGGATCTGGCGGCGGGACGGCTGCTTTCCCAGCTCATGCTGCAGCGAGTGCCCGCGTTCGCGACCGGTCCGCTGGCGCCGGTGCCACTGCACTGGCGGCGCCTGCGTTCGCGCGGCTACGACCAGGCCCTGGAGCTGACACGCCCGTTGGCGCGCGCGCTGCGACAGCCTCTGTGGTGCGGGCTGCACCGGGATCGGCTCACTGCCGCGCAATCTGACCTGGATGCCGATGCGCGACGTCGCAACCTGCGCGATGCGTTTGCAGTGACCTCGCCGCCACCGTCACGGCTGACCCTTGTCGATGACGTAATGACCACCGGCGCCACGCTCGACGCGGCGGCGCACGCGGTGGAGCGAGCCGGACTGCCCGATGCCGCCCTGTGGGTGTGCGCGCGGGTGCCGTAAGCGACCGCTCTATACTTGGCCGCTGTCATAGGGAAAGCGCACCCGATGGATCCGTTCGCCACGTTCGACTTTGATGATTTCTGGGACGACTGCGAGTACGCCCTGCAGAACTACCAGGAGCCGCCGCCCGGCGATGCAGTGATCGCCGAACTCCAGGCCGAACTGGGCTACCGCATCCCCGACGCATACGTCGCCCTCGCGCGGCGCCACAATGGCGGCCTGCTGCAGCGCAGCTGCCATCCGATGGATGAGGCCACCAGTTGGGCCGAAGACCACATCCAGGTCTGCGGCCTGTACGCGCTGGGGCGGCAGAAGCCCTACTCGCTGGGGGGCGAATTCGGTTCGCGTTTCATGCAGGAGCAGTGGGGCTACCCGGACATCGGCATCGTCTTCGCCGACTGCCCCAGCGCCGGCCACGACGTGATCATGCTGGATTACCGCCACTGCGGGCCGCAGGGCGAGCCGCAGGTGGTGCATGTGGACCAGGAGGCGGACTACGCGATCACGGTGGTCGCCCCGGACTTTGCCGCGTTCATCCGCGGGCTGGTGGACGAGGAGGCCTTCGATGACGCCGCCGAAACGCTGGAGATCGATCTGGTCACGGTGGATCGGGGCACCTTGTCACCGATCGTGCGCCGCGCGCTGGATGCATCGGTGGCCGTGCGTCCGCACGGCGAGCGCCACCTGCGCGCGCTGGCTAGGAAGATCACCGAAGAGAAGGGCTTCTTCGCCCTGCACGCCGACGCAGACTCGCACCGCATGTACGACTGGATGTTCTGGCTGTATTCGCAGTTGGCTACGGCCAGGTCGTTCACGCAGTTCCTCAAACTCCCGGCCGAGCAGAATGACTACGCAACGCCGTGCTACGAACTCATGCTGCCCTTCGACCTCGTCGCGGCGCCGTTCGGCTTCAAGACCGGTGGCTTCGCGCCCGGGTTCGTCGAGGACTGGTGGAACGCGCGGGTGGCCGACGGTGCCATCGTGCCGGTGGACGGCGGCTATCGTTTCAGTGCCGAGGCCGAGCAGCGGCTGCTGGCGGAGGCGGCTACCGCGACGGGCTGATGGACACGCGGTGATCGAGCCTCTCATCGCCCGGCGCCGGATGGACCACTGACCCCTGCACGGCGCTGGCGATGAACACCCCCTTGTCCCCTGTGTTGTCCCTGATCGGCCGCAGCTGGTGGGTACTGCTGCTGTACGGCATCGTGGCCGTGGTGTTCGGCCTGATCGCCATCGCCCGGCCGCTGGCGGCCGCCACCGCGCTGGCCTGGGCGATCGGTGTGATGGCACTGGTGTGGATCGGTGTGGGCAGTCTTATCTACGGTGTGCTGCAGATTGTGGTGGGCTGGCGGCTTCGCCGGCTGCGTTGAGTCGCCCGAGCGGTGATACTGCTCCCAGATCCGAGTGGAGGTGGATGTATGCGCGCTGTTGTGCTGACTGGACTGATCCTGGCTGGATGTGTCGCCCTGACCGGTTGCCCGCGGAAGGAGATGACCTCCCCTGTTGCGGATGTCGCCGGTGTTGCACCGCTGCCCCAGGCCCGCATTTTGATGCGCGAAGTGGACGAACAGCGCGCCGCCGGCTCCACCCACCTGAAGAATCGCGACGGCACCCCGCTTGCGCTGCTGGAGCCGCCTTTCGTTCTCACCGCCGACGTAGCGTCGGTGGCGCTGGGGATGGATTCCACCGGCCAGCCGGTACTCAACCTGCAGATGACCGAGGCCGCCGCGCCACGCATCCTGGCGGCCACCGAGGCGCGGGTCGGCCGCCGTGTGGCCTTTACCGTGGGCGACCGGGTGCTGACGGTCGCCACCATCCGGGGGCCCTTCGGCAAGGCGATGCAGGTCGCCGGGCTGGAAGATGCCACCGACGCGCAGCGGATATTCACCGAGATCACCGGCAAAGCGCACTAGCCGAACACAGCCTGCGAGGGCCGGTGGCTTGACCACCGGCGCGTTTCATCAACGGAACGTAGCCTCGATCTGCTCCAGCGTCTTCCCCTTGGTTTCCGGCAGCCAGAAGGCGGCGATCAGGAAGTACAGCAACGTGCAGCCGGCCCAGAAGAAGAACATGCTGGCATAGCCGTGGTGGCCGACCGTGGGCAGGAAGATCGCCGCGATCACGGTGGACACGAACTGGTTGATCAGCAGCGCGATGCTCATCCCGTTGGAGCGGATCCGGGTGGGCATCAGTTCGGACAGCGCCAGCCACACGCACACGCCGGGACCGACGGCGAAGAAGGCCACGAACAGCAGGATGCAGCCGGCCACCAGCCAGCCGTGGGTGGGCGAGGGGACCGGGCCGATCATGGCGCGCTCGATCACCAGCGGCGCCTGCGCGGCATGGGCCGGGTCCGGGAACGGGTTGAGGTGCAGCGTGCGGAAGAACGCGCCGATCACGCTGTCAGCCGAGACCGCATCCTCACGGCGGATCTCCAGCGCGGCATCGATGGGATTGTCGCTGCGCAACGAACGCACGTTGCTGAAACCGCCGTACGCATAGGACACCGTCAACTGCTGCGGCCCCATGCCGGCATGGCCATCCAGCCGCTGCCACTGCGCGGCGTCCAGCGGCAACGACAAGCTGCTGCCGGCCACCTGCTGCTGCAGCTGCGCATGCACGTCCACGCGGCCGTGCTCGCTCTTCACGAACAACAGCGCGGCCGCCAGCAGCGCCACGGTGATGCCGCCGCTGCCCAACATCAGCAGGAACTTGCGGCCCTTGCGGTCCACCAGCACCAGCGCCACCACCGTCATGATCGCGTTGAGCAGCTTGATCGCCACGTCCGCGCCATTGGCCACCGAGCCGGGCAGGCCGGCCTGGTTGAGAATGTTGACCGCGTAGGCCAGCACCGAGTTGATGCCGGTGGCCTGGGTGAAGGCCAGCACCAGGCAGGCCAGCACGAACGGCCACACATAGCGCCGGCTCAGCAGCGGATCGCGCGTGCCGTTGCGGCCGGCCTGCACGTCGTCCGGAGCCTGCATGCGCTGCAGGGTCGGCTCCACCTCGGCAGCGGCGACCGTGCGCTGCAGGGCAACGCGTGCCTTGTCGATGCGCCCACGGCGGACCAGCCAGCGCGGTGATTCGCTGATGAGCAGCACGCCGGCGGTGAACACCAGGCCGGGCAGCAGGCAACTCCAGAAGATCGTGCGCCAGGCGTGGTCCTTGACCACGAACAGCAGCCGTTGCTGCTCGGCGGCGGGCAGCTGGCGCACCGCGTCGGTCGCCGCGTCCACGGTATGCGCGTGGTACAGACCGATCAAGGCGGCCAGTACCAGCCCGATGGTCAGCAGCAGCTGGAACATCGCCGCGCCGCGGCCACGCCGCTCGGGGCTGAGCACTTCGGCCAGGTACAGCGGCACCACCACACCGATCAGGCCGCCGCTTACACCCTGCAGCAGGCGCCCCATCAACAGCGCGGCGTAGCCATCGGACAGTGCCATGACCGGAATGCTGGCGGTGAACAGCACGCCGGCCACCAGCATCGCCCCACGGCGGCCGATCAGGTCGGCGACCATGCCGGCGAACAACGAGGACAGCACGCTGCCCAGCAGCACCGCAGCGACCACGAAGCCCAGCTGCTGGCTGGTGAGGTGCCAGCTCGCGGTCGCGGTCGCTTCCAGGTAGGGCAGGGCGCCGGCGATGATGCCGATGTCGATGCCGTAGAGCAGGCCGCCCATGCCGCCGATGAACAACAGATAGCGTACCGGCCAGCGCGGCGCGTCGGCGTGGGCATGCATGGGCGTAGCGGCGGAAACCTGATTCATCGAGCCGGTCCTGTCTGCAACTGCATGCGCCGCATCGGCGCGGGATTCAACGCTTAATCGAGTGCGATGTCGTCGCCTTCCACCACCACCCCGCGCACCTGCAGGTCGCGGTCGAGCACGACCAGGTCGGCCCAGGCGCCGAGCGCGAGGCGACCGCGATCGGCGATGCCCAGGTAATCGGCGGGGTAGCGCGACAGCCGGTTGCTGGCATCGGCGATATCCAACCCCAACGACACCAGGTTGCGCAGTGCCTGGTCCATGGTCAGCGCGCTGCCGGCCAGCGAGCCGGTCGACAGGCGCACGCAGCCCAGGCACTTGTGCACGCGCTGCACGCCCAGCGCGTACTCGCCATCGGGCATGCCGGTGGCGGCGGTGGCATCGGTGACGCAGTAGAGCTTTGGGATCGCGCGCAGCGCGGTGCGGATGGCGCCGGGGTGCACGTGCTGCAGATCGGGAATCAGCTCGGCGTACTCGGCATGGGCGAGCGCGGCGGTGGCGATGCCCGGGTGGTAGTGGTCCACGCCGGTCATGCCGTTGAACAGATGGGTGAAGCCCGACGCGCCGGCCTGCAGTGCGGCCACGCCGTCGGCGTAGCTGCCGGCGCTGTGGCCGAGCTGCACGCGGATGCCCAGGGCGCTCAGCGCGGGAATCAGCGCCAGGTGCTGGCCGATCTCCGGGGCGAGCGTCAGTACCTTGATCGGGGCGATGGCATGCAGGCGGCGCACGTCGTCCAGCGTGGCTTCCACCACCAGCGGGGGCTGCGCGCCCAGGCGCTGGGCGCTGATGAAGGGGCCTTCCAGATGCACGCCCAGCATGCGCGCCGTCCCGGGCGCGCGCGTTGCGATCACCGCGGCCAGGCCCGCCAGCGCCTGCACGATGTCATCCTCGTGCGCGGTCATGGTGGTGCCCAGCAGTGCGGTGGTGCCGTGGCGCGCATGCGTTCGGGCGACGGTGCGCCCCGCCTCGCCACCCTGCATGATGTCCACGCCGGCCGCGCCATGCACGTGCAGGTCGATGAAGCCGGGCAGGATCAGCGGTACCTCGTGGTCATCGCGCCGGTCTTCGTGCGCGGTGTCGATGGCGGTGATGCGCTGGTCGAAATGGATGTCGCCGCGCATCCAACCGGTAGCGGTGAGCAGGCGGCCATGCAGGGAGCGGGTCTGGGTCAAGGCGGGGACTCGGCGATGATCACTTCGATGCCCAGCCGCTGCAGTCCTTCCAGGTACTCGGCGTCGATGCTGGCGTCGGTGATGACGGTATGGACCTGGTCCAGCTGTGCGATACGKTGCAGGCTGACCCGGCCGAACTTGGAGGCATCGGTCAGCACCACGATGCGGCGCGCGCGCTCGACCATGCGGTGGTTGAGGCTGGCTTCGGCCTCGTGGTGGGTGGTGAGACCGAACTGCAGGTCCAGGCCATCCACGCCCAGGAACAGGGTGTCGAAGCTGTAGGTGTTGAGGCTGGCCTCGGCCTGGCTGCCCTGCAGCGACAGCGACTGCTTGCGCAGCAGTCCACCGGTGAGCAGCAGCTCAACCCCCGGTGCGTTGGCCAGCTCCCAGGCGATGTTCAGGCCGTTGGTCATCACCGTCACGTCGCGGTGCRCGCGCAGGTGGCGGGCCAGGGTCATCGTGGTGGAGCCGGAGTCGATGATGATGTTGTCGCCTGCCTTGACCAGCCCAGCCGCGTGCGCGCCGATGCTGTCCTTGACCGGCAGGTTCAGCGTGTCCTTCTCGTGGATGTCCTGCTCCGGCAGCGGCGTGCGCACCAGCGTGGCGCCGCCGTGGGTGCGGGTGGCCATGCCCTGCGACTCGATGTGGGTCAGGTCGGCGCGGATGGTCACCGCCGACACGCCAAAGCGCTCGACGAGATCGCTGACCTGCACGTTGCCGTGGTCGACCAGCAACTGCAGGATCTGTTGGCGGCGCTGCCGTGTGTTGCGCATGGGGACGATTCCGTTCAGAAGGAAAGCCAAAGCTTACCGTTCCGAAAGCTCCGTGGCCCGGGAAGTTTCGTTATCGGCAGCTGCCCGGTTGCGATTGCAGGCGCGGGCGTACTCGGCAAGGCGCTCGGCCACCTTGTGCTGGATCAGCGCGCGGGGCTCGGCCTGCAGCTCGCCGCGTTCGATGGCCAGCTGCTGGGTGGGCAGGAACTGACTGAGCAGGATCTGCGGCGGCGCGTGTTCGGTCAGGTTGGCCAGCAGGGTGTCCAGTGCTGCCTGCACCGGCGCTTCACCCCAGTAATAGCGGCTGCGGTCACTGAGTGCGTACGCGCGCAGCAGGCGCAGTTGGTCTTCATCGCCCTGGTAATAGCTGCGCCAGCTGCCTGGCATGTCGACCATGCAGCGGTCCAGCACCTCGATCAGGTTCGAGCACTGCGCGGCGGGCAGCAGTTCGCGCTCGATCATCGCCAGTGCGAACACCGCCTCGCGGAAGGCATAGGTCGCCGCCGGGCCCACCTTGAGGATGGCGAAGTGATCGCGCACCAGCGCATGCAGGCCAGCTTCGGTCTGGTAATCGGTGGAGTGTGCCTCGAACACGATGCGCGGCTGCTGCTCGACAAACGCCGACAGTTCGGCCGCGGCGGCCGGGTCGTAGTAGTGCACGCTGCTGTGGTCGAAATCCACACCCGGCTGCACCACCATCGCGATCACCCGCTCCCACGCTGGCAGCAGGTCCGGCGCGGCGAACGCCTCGCGGTGGATCGCCAGCGTGGTCGCCGCGGCGGCGGGCGTGGTGACCTGCAGGCCACCGGCCAGTGAGGCCTCGCCACCGGGGATCGGCACCTCGGTCCCGATCACATACACCGGCGGCGGCAGGCCGTGCTCGGCAGCGGTCCGCTCGGCGATGCGCGCCAGCTCGGCCGAGCGCGCCGCGACGGTCGCGTCCGGCAGCGGCACCGGGTCATCGGCGCAGGACATGCTGCAGTCCAGGTGGATCTTGTGGAAGCCGGCGGCCACGTAGGCGGCGATCAGCACGCGCGCATTGGCCATGGCCGCCTCGGCCGGACCCTTCTGCCAGGCGTTGGGGCCGAGGTGATCGCCGCCCAGCACCAATCGCTCGGCCGGGAAGCCGGCGTCGCGTGCCAGCTGCAGCACGTAGTCGCGGTACTGCGGCGGGGTCATGCCGGTATAGCCGCCGAACTGGTCGACCTGGTTGGAGGTCGCCTCGATCAGCAGCAGGGTGTCGTAGCGCCGGGCCACCTGCATCGCCGCCAGCAGCACCTGTGCGTTGCTGCAGCACACGCTGTACAGCCCGACGGGGTGGCCTTGGCGATGGGCGGCGATCAGCGATTGGATGGCAGACATGGCAACTCCAGTAACAACGGAAGATCAGTGGGCCCGGTGGTGCTGCCGCGCGAGCAGGGCGGCGCCGCGTGCGCCACCGGCATCGCCGAAGGCCGGCGGCAGGATCGGGGGCACGCGCACCCCCTGGAACAGGTACGGAGCGATCGCCGCTGGCAGGTCGCGGTAGAGCTGCTCCAGCTTGGACAGCCCGCCGCCGAGCACGATCACGTGTGGATCGACGGCCAGGATGAGGTTGGCGAAGCTGTAACCGAGCAGATCGCGGTGGACCGCCAGCGCCTGCGCCGCGATGGGATCGCCGGCGGCGGCCAGGGCCACCACGGTCGTGGCGTCCATCGCCTCGCCGCCGCGGCCTTCGTAAATCAACGTCAGCCCATTGCCGGAGACATACCGCTCCAGGCAGCCGCGCAAGCCGCAGGCGCAGGCCAGCACCGGCAAGGCATGGCGCTGCAGGAGGGTGGCCGGAATGCTCCAGTGCCCCCACTCGCCGGCAATGCCGTTGGCACCGGCGACCAGGCGCCCACCCACGCAGAAGCCGCCACCGGCACCGGTGCCGAGGATCGCGCCGAACATGCTCGCGTAGCCCGCACCCGCGCCGCCGTGTGCCTCGCTCAACGCGAAGCACTGCAGGTCGTTGCCGAACTGCAGCGGGCGTTGCAGCAACGCCTGCAGGTCATCACCGACCAGGCGCCCGGTCAGCACCGGTACGTTGGCGCTCAGTTGGCGGCCGCTGACGCGGTCGCGCACGCCGGGCAGGCCGATGCCGATGGCAATGCCTGCACCGCCCAATGCCGCGTCCGCGCCGTGCACCAGACCGGCGATGGCCTGCAGGAACGCGTCGTAGTCCTGGGTCGGCGTGCCCACCCGCTGCCGATGCAGCTCGCGCAGGTCGCCGTCGTAGGCGACCAGTTCGATCTTGGTGCCACCCACATCGAGGCCGTACCAACACTGCATGGGCGTTGCCTGCTCAGCCATGGGGATGGATGGTCACGCCCTGGACGACCCGGTTGACGGTGCCGTCGGGGAAGGGATTGTCCGGCGTGATGCCGAGCGCGGCCGAGCGCTGCAGGGCATAGCACTGCGGCACCAGCAGCCACAGCGGCGCCAGCCACGGGTCGGCCAGCGCGGGCGCATCCAGGACGAAGTCGCCCTCGACGCGGTCGGCGCCGTCGGGGCCCACCGAGATCACCTTGGCGGCGATGCGGTCGCGGCGCAGTTCGTCCAGCAGGTCCTGCTCGTAGCGGCGCGACAGCGGCTGCGCGCTGCGCAGCATCACCACCAGGGTGTCGCCATCGAGCGTGGACTTGGGACCATGACGGAAGCCGAGCGGCGTGTTGGCCAGCGCCAGGACGCGGCCGCCGGTGAGTTCGAGGACCTTCAGCGCTGCCTCGCGTGCCAGCGCTTCCAGCGGGCCGCTGCCCAGGTAGATCACCCGCGAATACGCCGCTTGCGCCAGTGTACCCACGCCGGTATCCCAGGCGCCCAGCGCCTGCTCACCGTGCGTGGCAAGCGTGCGCAGACGCTGCAGGCGCTGCGGCCACGGCGCGGTGTCGAACACACTCAGCGCGGCGAGCAGCATGCAGCTCAGGCTGCTGGTCATGGCGAACGCACGGTCGCAGCTGGCCGCCGGCATCAGCAGCGACAGCGTGTCGCTGCGGCCCTGGCCACGCCGGGCCAGTTCGCCGTCGGGGTTGCAGGTGATATCCAGGAAGCGCGCCTCATCCACCATCGCACGCACCAGCTCCACCACGGCAACGCTTTCCGGGCTGGAGCCGCTGCGGCCGAAGGACACCAGCAGGGTCGGGCGGTCGCGGCGCAGGTACAGCGCCGGGTGGGTCAGCAGGCTGGTGGTGTGCAGGGCGCGCACTTCGGCCGGCCACTGCGCGTTGATCTGGTCGGCCACCATCTCGGCGATGAAGCCCGAGCTGCCGGCGCCGGTGAAGATGACCAGTTGGCCCGGCTGGCGCAGGGCCTGGCCGAGGAAGGTATCGATCTTCGCCTGCGCGCTGTCCAGGCTGTCGGCCAGCGCCGTCCACATGCGCGGCTGCTGGGCGATTTCTTCGGCGGTATAGGCGCCGCCGAGGCGCTGCCACGCGGGCAAATCAGTGAGCAGAGAAGCGTCCATTCGCAATTCCTGTTGGGCGACCGCACCTTCTGTGTTTTCTTTCGAAATGTCAAATATCGAAAGATAAAGAAAAGCTGGGTCGATCACATTTTCCCGCGAACAATACGGCGCCAATGGCACAGATGCCGCGCTGCGACATGGTTACACGCGACACGAAGTCCGCATTCAGCCGCCATATAGAAAGTGGTGCCCCGCAACAACTTTCGTTTATCCTAAAATATCCTTCTTTTTTCTTTGCAATTTATTGACATCTTTCGAGACCCTGCCCTAGAGTCGGCCGCACTGGTTGCAGATATCCGCTCATCGCGGGCTTGGGGGCAAGGTGGAATTCCGGGTACGACGCACGGGTTTGACGATCGCACTGCTGGCCGCGCTGGCGGTGGCCGCACCGGTGATGGCCGAACCGCTGGGCAACCTGCGCGCCATCACTGCCGCCCCCGGCAAGGACGGCAGCCCTGGCTGGACGCTGAGCACCGACAACGGCGTGGCGCTGCGCGTGGACCTGCTCGGCGCGGACGTGCTGCGCATCCAGGCCGGGCGCAACGGCACACTGCGGCCGGCCGGCGACAAGGCCGCCCCGATCGTGCTGCCGCAGCCGGCGGCCAAGGTCGCCTTCCAGCTGGAAGAAGACGGCAACGAAGTGCGCATCCGCACCGATGCGCTGGTGCTGCACATCCAGCGCACGCCGCTGCGGCTGGCGCTGGACCGCCGCGAGCAGGGCACCGACATCGCGCTGTGGCGCGAACTGCAGCCGCTGGACCTGGACAAGGAGCAGAGCGTGCAGGTGCTGTCCAGCGAGGCCGGCGAACACTTCTACGGCGGTGGCCAGCAGAACGGCCGCTTTGAGTTCAAGGGCCGCGAGCTGGAGGTGTCCTACTCCGGTGGCTGGGAAGAGGGCGACCGCCCCAACCCGGCACCGATGCTGCTCAGCTCGCGCGGCTGGGGCATGCTGCGCAACACCTGGAGCGATGGCAGCTACGACCTGCGCCAGGCCGACCAGGCCACGCTGCTGCATCGCGAAGACCGCTTCGATGCGTACTACTTCGTCGGGCCCAGCCTGCACACGCTGCTGGACCGCTACACCACGCTGACCGGCCGCGCCGGCCTGCTGCCGCGTTGGGCGTTCTCCTACGGCGATGCGGACTGCTACAACGACGCCGACAACATCAAGAAGCCCGGCAGCGTGCCCGACGGCTGGAGCGATGGCCCCACCGGCACCACCCCGGACGTGGTCGACAGCGTGGCCAAGCAGTACCGCGCGCACGACATGCCCGGCGGCTGGATCCTGCCCAACGACGGGTACGGCTGCGGTTATAAAAAACTCCCGGAAACGGTGCAGGGCTTGGCGAAATACGGCTTCAAGACCGGCCTGTGGACCGAGAACGGCGTGGACAAGATCGCCTGGGAAGTGGGCACCGCCGGCAGCCGCGTGCAGAAGCTGGACGTGGCCTGGACCGGCAAGGGCTACCAGTTCGCGATGGACGCCAACCAGTCCGCGTTCAACGGCATTCTCAACAACTCCGACTCGCGTCCGTTCCTGTGGACGGTGATGGGCTGGGGTGGCATCCAGCGCTACGCGGTGGCCTGGACCGGCGACCAGAGCAGCAGCTGGGATTACATCCGCTGGCACATCCCGACCCTGATCGGCTCGGGCCTGTCCGGCATGGCCTATGCCAGTGGCGATGTGGATGCGATCTTCGGCGGCAGCGCCGAAACCTTCACCCGCGACCTGCAGTGGAAGAGCTTCACCCCCGTGCTGATGGGCATGTCCGGCTGGTCGGCCAATGCGCGCAAGCACCCGTGGTGGTTCGACGAGCCGTACCGCAGCGTCAACCGCGACTACCTCAAGCTGAAGATGCGCATGACCCCGTACATGTACGGGCTGGCGCACGATGCGGCCACCAGCGGCGCACCGCCGCTGCGCGCGCTGATGTGGGACTACCCGCAGGACCCGCAGGCGTATACCGAAGCGCACAAGTATCAGTTCCTGCTCGGCCGCGAACTGCTGATCGCCCCGGTGTACCGCAGCCAGGCCGCCAGCCGTGGCTGGCGCCGCGACATCCACCTGCCGCCGGGCCGCTGGATCGACTACTGGGACGGGCGCCAACTGCAGGCCGGTGCCGACGGACGTTCGCTGGACCGCCCGGTCGACCTGGCCACGATCCCGGTGTTCGTGCGCGCCGGGGCGATCATCCCGATGTACCCGGACATGCTCTACGACGGTGAAAAGCCCCTCGATGAAGTGACCTTCGACCTGTATCCGCAGGGCGAGGCCAGCTACACCCTGTACGAAGACGACGGCGCCACCCGCCGCTACGAGAAGGGCGAATCCAGCACCCAGCAGATCCACGTGCAGGCACCGGCGCAAGGCAGTGGCCCGGTGCAGGTGCGCATCGATGCCGTGCAGGGCCAGTACGCCGGCCAGCGGGCGCAGCGCCGCTATGGCCTGCGGGTGCTCAGCCGCCAGCGTCCGAGTGCGGTAACGCTGGGCGAGCGCACGTTGCCGATGCTGGCCGACAAGGCGGCATGGCAGGCGGCCAGCGAAGGCTGGTACTTCGATGCCAGCGAGCGTCGCGGCACCGTGCACGTGCGTACCGCCCCCAGCGACATCCGCCAGCCGCTGCGCCTACAACTGGCGCTACCGGTCGCCGCCGCCGTGGCCGATGACGCCTACCCGGCTGCGCCCGAACTTGGCCGTGCACTGCCGTCGGACAGCCTGCTGGTGGTCAACCGCCCGGCCGAAGAACAGGGCTACGAACTGGAAAAGGCCTTCGACGACGATCCGGCCACGTGGTTCCGCACGGTGCGCAACCAGGCGGTCAAGACCGGCGCGCACGAATGGGTGGTCGGCTTCGGCGAGCGCAAGCTGATCGATGGCATCGAACTGGCCCCGCGCAACGACCAGCACTGGAAGAACGGGCAGATCCGCGACTACGAGATCTACCTGGCCGACAGCAACGGCGAGTGGGGCGAACCGGTCAAGCGCGGTCGCCTGATCCTGCAGCAGGGCAAGCAACAGATCGACTTCCCCGCCCACGCCGGCCGCCTGCTGCGCTTCCGCGTGTTGAGCACGCAGAACCCGGAAGGCGACGGCGCCAGTGCGTCCGATCCGATGGTGACCGCCGCGCAGGGCAGCGTGGCCCGCGCGGTGGATGCGCTGCAACCGCGCGATGTGGGTCCGATCGTGCTGTCGACCTTCCATGTGCTGGAACACCAGCAGCCTGAAAAGCCGGCGCAGCAGCTGTACCTGTCCGCATTGCCACTGCCGGCCGCGTTGCAGGCCAGCGTCGCCACCGACCACGCCTTCGGCGGCACGGCGGACATGCGCATGAACGGCCTGCACTTCCGTCGCGGCCTGGGCGTGAATGCCAGCAGCCGCATCGACCTGCAGCTGGGCGGCAGCTGGCGCCTGCTGCGCGCCGACCTCGGCATCGATGACCAATGCCGCGCCGCCGGTGGCATGCAGTTCCAGGTCTGGGGCGATGGCCGGCTGCTGTACGACAGCGGCCTGGTCAAGGCACCGGGCGTGGTCAAACCGGAACTGGACGTGCGCGGCCTGCAGCGCCTGAGCCTGCGTACGCTGGGCGCGCAGGGCCAGACGCCTGCGCAGGTCTGTGGCAACTGGGCCAATGCCGCCCTGATCGGACAGGAGGGCGATACCGCCAGCATCGTGTCGCCGTAACCGCTCAACCGCCCGCTTCAAAAACAGCTCTCTGCGTTTTCCCGACTGCGGCCCGCCGGCCGCGGAACGGGGGACGTTTGCCCGAAAACACCCATCCACCGCCAGCCCCACGCTGCGGATCGAACAAGGAGACAAAGATGTTGACCGAACGCCATCGCCATCGCCGCATCACCGCTACCCCCTTGTCCATCGCACTCGGCCTGGCCGTTGCCGTGGTCGGCAGTGCCAACGCGCAGGACGCCACCCCCGATCCCAAGGCCACCGAGCTGTCGCGCATCGAAGTGACCGGCTCCAACATCCGCCGCACCGACGTGGAAACCGCCTCGCCGGTGCAGGTGATCAGCAAGCAGGACATCGAGAACATGGGCGCACGCACCCTGCTGCAAGTGCTCGACAACCTGCCCGCAGCGCGTCCGGGCCAGCAGGATTCGCGCTCGCTGTTCACCGGCTCCGATGGTGCCTCGCAGGCCAACCTGCGTGGCCTCGGCGCGCAGGGCACGCTGGTGCTGCTGAACGGCCGTCGCCTGTCGTACTACGGCGCGCCGGCCGGCTTCCAGACCCAGTTCGTCAACATCGATGCGATCCCGGCCGCGGCCATCGAACGCATGGAAGTGCTCACCGACGGCGCCTCGGCGGTGTACGGCACCGATGCGGTGGCCGGCGTGATCAACGTGATCACCAAGCGCTCCTACCAGGGCGCCGAGATCAACCTCACCACCGATAAATCCTCGCGCATCAGCTCCTACGGCGAACACCAGGGCAGCATCACCGCCGGCTTCGGCGACCTCGACGCTGACCGTTACAACGTCTACGCCTCGGTCAACCTGTACCGCCGTGATGCGATTCCGCTGAGCGATTTCTACGACAAGCGCCCCAGCCAGTACTACGTCAACAACCCCAACTACCTGCCCAACCTGCGCCTGGGCACCGGCAGCAAGCCGGGCGAGTTCAACCCCGGCAGCTACTTCGCCTTCGACCCGGTCACCGGTCGCCGCGTGCAGGAAGCCGCGCCAGGCTGCAACAACGTGCTCACCAGCGAAGCGGCCGGCCCGCGCTGTATCTGGGAGACGTGGATGAACAACGAGATCGATGCCGGCGCCAAATCCGAGCGCAACACCGCCTACGTCAACGCGCATTTCCTCATTGGCGACAGCACCGAAGCCTTCGCCGAGGCGACCTATACCGACATCGACCTGACCGCCAACGGCGGCACCCCGCGCGCCTACGGCACTACCACCGGCAACCCCACCAGCTGGTTCTCGCGCAACACCGGCACCACGGTCAACCAGTTCCTGTACCCGTACCTGGGTCCGAACAACGAATACAACCACGCGTCGCCCGAACTGAAAGCCCTGATGGGCGGCGTGGTCGGCCTGCAGTACCTGCTGCAGGACGTGGGCGCCAACCACTTCGGCCAGCGCAACACCGACCAGAGCTACCGCGTGGTGGCCGGCCTGCGTGGCGACGTGGGTGACTGGAACTGGGAAACCGCGTTCGCCACCGCCGGCAGCCACTCGGTCACCTACCAGACCACCAACGTCAACCTGGCCGGTTTCGAGAAGGCCTTCGGCCCGTACAGCATCGACCCGGGCACCGGGCGGGTGATCATCTCCGACCATCCGGCCTACACGTTCGGCGAGCTCAGCGAAGCCAACGCCGCGCTGATCCGCGAGGCGTTCCCCACTTTCGACATCCAGTCGTGGACGCGCCTGCACACCCTGGACGGCAAGATCGAAGGCCCGCTGTTCAGCCTGCCCGCCGGTGAGGTACGTGCGGCCTTCGGCTTCAACGCCAGCCGCGAAACCTTCTACACCCCCGGCAACCCGGATGCGGCCAACGGCCTGATCACCCAGCAGGGCGGCTCGTGGTTCGACGGCAAGCGCAACACCTATGCGCTGTTTGCCGAAACCGTGGCCCCGCTCACCGAGAAGCTGGAACTGGACGCTGCGCTGCGCGTGGACAAGTACCCCGACTTCAGCGCCAACCTGGCCCCGAAGATCGGCCTGAAGTACCAGATGTTCGACCAGCTGATGCTGCGCGGCACGTACTCCACGGGCTTCCGTGCACCCAGCCTGGCCGAGTCCGGCAACGGCGGGGTGTTTGCGCAGCTGGGCGGCTACCGCGACGAAGTACGCTGCAACGAGACCAACGCCATTGCCAACCTGCTGCTGAAATCCGGCCGCGGCGGTGATGTGGACCTGGGCAAGACCCTGCTCAACAGCGACTGCAGCCGCACCGTGGCGCGCATGACCCAGCCCAACCCGGACCTGAAGCCGGAGAAGGCCAAGATCACCACGCTCGGCTTCGTCTACGAGCCCACCCAGTGGCTGTCGGTGTCGGCCGACTACTGGTTCATCTACCGCAGCAACGAAATCGTCGCCCCGGACTTCACCCGCGACGAAGACATCATCGCCTCAACGCGCTCGCCGATCACCGACAGCGACCGTGCCAACCAGGCCGCGCTGGCGGCGATGTGCGCCGACCCGGCCAGCGGCGTCAGCTGCCCCGGCACGCYGCCCGGCTACAGCGTGGGCAACGTGGCCAGCGTGGTGGGCCAGTACAAGAACCGCGGCAAGACGCTCATCGACGGCTTCGACATCGACGCGCGCAGCCGCTWCACCCTGGGCGACTGGGGCAACCTCAACATCGGCCTGGCCGCCACCATCGCCAACCGCAACCGCTCCTACACCGACGCGGAAAGCGGCTGGTACTACGGCGACCTGGTCGGCTATTACAACAACCCGCGCCTGCGTGCCACGCTCAACGCCGACTGGACCTACAAGCAGTTCACCACCAGCATGTTCATCAACTACGTGGGCGGCACCAAGTGGGCGCTGCAGCAGATCGATGAGGAAGACAACAACCCGCAGACCTGCACCGCCGGCTACCTGCCGCTGGAGCAGAGCAAGTGCGATGGTGCCCCGTCGTGGTGGACGGCAAACCTCAGCGTGGGCTGGCGCCCGGATGAGCACTGGAATGTCGGCTTCACCATCAAGAACCTGTTCGACCGCCTGCCGTTCTACGATCCGAACAGCTTCCTCGGCGACTCCAGCGATTACGCCACCATCTACGGTCGTGGTTACAGTCTGACCGTCGGCTACAAGTTCTGATGCTTCATCGCGCCGGTGCACGCCGGCGCGATCTTCAAACGAGGTACTGTCCATGAAACGTAGGGAATTCATCGCCGCCAGCGCGGCCGTCGCCGCCACCAGCCTGCTGCCGCAGACGCCGGCCTGGGCGCGCGGGCGCAAGGTAAGACTGGGCCTGATCGGTACCGGTATGCGTGGCCAGGTGCTGCTGACCGAACTGGTGCGCCGCGACGATGTCGAGGTGGTGGCGCTGTGCGACATCGAACCGATCATGCTCGGTCGCGCCCTGGAAAAAGTGGCCAAGGCCGGCAAGCCGACGCCGAAAACCTACGGCCAGGACCGCGACGTCAACGCCTGGAAGCGCCTGCTCGAACAGCGCGGCCTCGATGCCGTGATCATCGCCACGCCGTGGGACTACCACGCGCCGATGGCCATTGCCGCGATGCAGGCCAAGATCGCGGTCGGCTGTGAAGTGGTCGCCGGCATCACCTTGCAGGACCACTGGGACGTGCTCAAGACCCAGCTGAGCACCGGCACCCCGTACATGCTGCTGGAAAACGTCTGCTACCGCCGCGATGTGATGGCCGCGCTGCAGATGGTACGCAAGGGCCTGTTCGGTGAACTGGTGCACCTGCAGGCCGGTTACCAGCACGACCTGCGCGGGGTGAAGTTCAACTCCGGCGACCCCGACCAGCCCTATGACAGCGGCGTGGAGTTCGGGGCCAAGGGCTGGTCCGAAGCGCGCTGGCGCACCGAGCACTCGGTCAAGCGCAACGGCGAGCTGTACCCCAGCCATGGCATCGGCCCGTGCGCGATGTACACCGGCATCAACCGTGGCAACCGCTTCACCCACATCAACGCGTTTGCCAGCAAGGCGCGTGGGCTGCACGATTACACCGTGGCCAAGAGTGGCGGCACCACCCACCCCAGCACCAAGGTTGCTTTCAAGCTGGGCGACATCGTCACCACCACGCTGGCCTGCGAGAACGGCGAGACGATCCTGCTGCAGCACGACACCTCGCTGCCGCGTCCCTACTCGATGGGTTTCCGCGTGCAGGGCACCAAGGGCCTGTGGATGGACGTCAACCAGTCCATCCACATCGAAGGCCGCAGCCCCCCGCACAAGTGGGAGGACTTCAAGACCTACCAGGACCAGTACGAGCATCCCCTGTGGAAGCAGCACGCCGCCACCGCCGCCAGCGCCGGCCACGGCGGCATGGACTGGTTCGTCATCCACGCCTTCGTTGAAGCACTCAAGGCCAGGGCGCCGATGCCGATCGACATCTACGACGCCATCACCTGGAGCGCGATTACGCCATTGTCGGAGCAGTCCATCACCACCGGCTTCCAGACGTTGGAATTCCCGGACTTCACTGCCGGGTTGTGGAAGCAGCGCAAGCCGATTTTCGCGTTTGACGGGACGTATTGAGCGCGGCACTCCGGAGCGAATCGCTTGCTCCGGAGGCCCTCGGGAAAGGCCGGCGCCTCAATCCGCAGGCCAGCGCGGCGCAATGCGATCGGCCAGCACCATCTCTGCCACCGCCGCCTTTCCATCGCGAACATAGCCGACCGCAACGCGTTCGCCTACCGGCAGTTCCCGCAGCATCACCCGCCAGTCGCCGAGGCCGCGGGTGGCCACCGGCGCACCGCGCAGGGACACGATGCGATCGTCCTCGCGCAGCCCCGCCCGCGCGGCGGCGGTGCCCGCAGCAACATCGCCTACGCGCACTACCGCGCCATCGGCTTGCAGCCACAGCCCGCTGCGGTCGAACGGCTCCGGTGACGCATTTTCGGCATTGGCGGTCAGGTACATGTGCTTGCGGTCGTAATCCAGACCCACCGTAAAACGCCGCAGCACCGCGCCGCCGAGGATCGCGCCGTAATCGGCCGTGGCCAACGCGCCCTTGCCGGTCGTCGACAGGTCCCCCGCCAGCCCCTCAACCACGATGCTGCCCAGGTGCAGAACGCCCAGCCGCGCCGGATGGGCGCGGGCCGGCCCACCGATGCCCCAGCCGACCACGGCTTCGCCGCTGGCACCGTACTTTTCAAGCAGGCCGTGGCGGCGCACGAACGGGCTGTTCAGGCTGAGCGAACCGCGTGACCCCGAGTCGATCCACAGCCGCAACGGGATCCCGTCCAGCACGCCGGACAGGACCGGCGCACGGTCGTCCTGCTCGAAGGCAAGCACGACCGCATCGACCGGCGGCGGGAAGCGACCGGGCTCAGCGAAGGTCAGTACGCCTGCGGCGTAATCGAAGGTGGTGACGAAACGACGGAAGGTCTCATAGCCGATGAAGCCGTCGTAGGCCACGCCCATCGAATTCAGCTGCTCGCCCAGCTCAACGACGTAGAACACCGGATGCGGCAGATGCGCCTCACCGACGCGCAGCGCGCGCCCTTGTGCCAGGCTCAGGTCGATGGCCGCGTCGCCGGCACCGCTGATGCTCAGCTTTCCCGCGCTGGCGACGCCCAGGCGCTTGGCCGCGGCGGGCGTGAGCAGGTTCACCGCGCCGGTATCGACCAGGAAGCGCGCCGGCTTTCCATCCACTTCGGCATCGACATACATATGGTTGTTGACCAGGTCGAAGGGCACCCGGGTGATGCCGGCAGGGTTGTCCACGTAGGCATCGGTCGGCATCGGCGGTGGCGCGAAGGCTGCCTCGGCGAGCGGTGCGTTGATCGCGTAACGCTGCACCTGCAGCACAGTGCGCAGGCGCGGATCGCTGTGGCCGCGGCTGTCGATCGCGTCGACGGTGATCCGGTGCGGCAACTGCAGGCCGTCTACCTGCCGGTAATCGCTCGGCACCGATACCGTCGACCCCCCGATGGCCGGAACCACGACGCGGGCAAGCAGGCCGGTGCCGGCATCGAACCACAGCTCGAGCGGATCGCCACCGTCAGGCGTTGCTGCGATGAGGGTGTAGCGCCGGCCTTCCAGCGTCTGCGCGCGCACGGCGGCATGGCCTGCCGGCAGGCCGCCGACATGCCAGTACGTCCGCGCCGCCAGCCACGCCTGGGTACGTGCCTGACGCAGCGGCACCACCCCATTGAGCAACCCGATCTCGCCGCCCGGGTCGCGCCGCCACACGTGCTGGCCATCAAAGCCGTGGGCCTGTTGGAACGCACCCAACGCCGAGGATTCGACGTAACGGCCGCTGCCCAGCGCCTGGGTGAGCTGCCAGGCACCGCTCAGGCCGCCGGCCGATCGGGTGCCCGCCATCTGCAGCGTCTGCACGCTGTCCCAGTTCGCGCCCCCGCTGCTGGCCTTGGCACGCGCCAGTACCGCTTCGGCATCCTGCGTCTGCGCCGTGACCGCGCCGGCCGCCATCAACGCAACAAATAGCCATCGTATGCATCGCATCCCGCACCCCACCTTGTCCGAGTAGGTGCGCAGGACAGCAGAGGTCAAGGCACGATTCGTCTGATCGTGCCGGATCGCACCTTCAGGGGCAGCTGCCGGCCTGCTTGTCGGTGGCGGGCAGGCGCCGGTACTCGCGCGGAGTGTGGCCGGTCACCCGCTTGAACACTGCGTTGAAGGTCGATTTGCTGCCGAAGCCGGAGGCCAGGGCGATCTCCAACACGCTGCGACCATCGCCGCCATCGGCCAGGCTGGCCGTCGCACTGGCGATGCGGAAGGTGTTCACGAACTCGAAGAAGTTCTGCCCCAGGCCCTGATTCAATGCCTGCGACACATGGTTCGGTGGCCAACCGCTGCGCTGGCTCAGGCGCAGCAGGTCGAAGTCGGGGTCGGCATACAACCGCTCGGCCTGCACCAGACGGGTGAGTTCGGCGGCGATCCGCGCGCAATGGGATGCATCCAGCCCGGAGCGCTGGTAGCGCGGGTCCATCGCGGTGCCGGTGGCGGTTGCGTCGCGCGCGTCCGTGTTCCTGGCGGCCGGCGGCCGTGCCATCAGGATGCGCTGGCGCAGACCGGACAGGGCCAGCACGTACATGCCGGCGGTGGTCAGCCAGTTCAGCGCCACGCCGAGCCACGGCCAACCGGGGATATCGGCCGCCGGTGCCCAGCGTCCGAGCGTGCTGGAGATCCAGCACGCCACGATCACCGCCAGCAGGCCGCGCAGCCAGCCGAGCTGGCGCGCCGCGTCGTGTTCCTGCGGCAGGTGCGGGTGAAAGGCATGCCATAGCGCGGCCAGCAGATACGGGGTGCCCTGCAGCAGCCACGCATGGAAGCTGAGCAGGAAGACCGTTTCACCTGCCGCGGCGGTATCGAACGGTGCCACTGCGTTGGCCAGCGAGACGACGAAGGCCATCCCCGCCGGCAGCAGGTGCCAGCGCAGGCGCGCGCGCGTGGGCGTATGGCCAGGGCGGGTCACTGCACGCGCATAGCCATACAGCAACGGTCCCAGCAGGTAGACCAGCGGCACTTCAATCACGCGCAGCCAGCGCACCGCTGCCGCCGTCAGCCACGCATCGCCGCCCAGCAGGAAGGTGCCGAACAGATTGGCCAACGCAAAGCAGGCGAAGAACGCGGTGATATACCGGGCCGCACGCGTCTGCAGCCCGCATCCCATGCCCGCACTCAACGCAGCCAGCCCGAGCGTCGCGGCACCCGCCGCCAGGTTCAACAGATCCGGTGGAGTCATGCCGGCAGTGTTGATGATGGGAGGGGAGGGCGTCCAGCGCACGCGGCGCGTGCCACGGACGCACAGCCATGCCGCCGGCGGCGACTTGGAGAAACGGGGAGGCTGGGGTCGCCATGCAATGGCGGAGATGGTGCGCCCGGAGGGATTCGAACCCCCGACCAATGGCTTCGGAAGCCACTACTCTATCCGGCTGAGCTACGAGCGCGTTGTGTCCTGCGTTCCCGGGCGCCGATGCTGGCCGCCTGACGCCTTGGTGGCGCGGGAGGAGCATTCTAGCGGGAAACGCCGCGCAGGTCTGCCCCCTGTACAAACGCCTGCCCCGGCAACGCCGGCTGCGGGGCTTGGCGGTATCCTTTGCGCATGGCTTATGAACGTTTTGAAGTCCCCGCCGGCGGTGCGCCGTCGCGCTGGGGCCAGTACTGGAAACTGATGCGCGCCGATCGCCCGATCGGCACCCTGTTGCTGCTTTGGCCCACCTGGTGGGCGTTGTGGCTGGCCACCGGCGGCCTGCCGTCGCTGTGGACCCTGTTCGTGTTCAGCGCCGGGGTATGGCTGACGCGGTCGGCCGGCTGCGTCATCAACGATTACGCCGACCGCTGGCTGGACCCGCACGTCAAGCGCACCAAGGACCGCCCGCTGGCCAGTGGCAGGGTGTCCGGGCGCGAGGCGCTCGTGCTGTTCGCGGTGCTGATGCTGGTCGCCTTCGCCCTGGTGCTCACCCTGAACGCGCTGACCATCGGGCTGAGCTTCATCGGCATCTTCCTGGCCGCCAGCTACCCCTACCTCAAGCGCTACACCCACCTGCCGCAGGTCTACCTGGGCATGGCCTTCGGCTGGGGCATCCCGATGGCCTTCGCCGCCGTGCAGGGCGAGGTGCCGGTGATCGGCTGGCTGCTGTATGGCGCCAACATCCTGTGGTCCACCGCCTATGACACCTGGTACGCCATGGTGGACCGCGACGACGACCTGAAGATGGGCTCGCACTCCACGGCGATCCTGTTCGGGGATCTGGACCTGGTCATCCAGGGCATCCTCTACGCACTGTTCCTGGGCACGATGGCCCTGGTCGGCGTCCGCGCCGGACTGGGCGCGGCGTACTGGCTGTCACTGGGCGTGGCTGCCCTGCTGATCGTCTACGAGTTCATGCTGTGCCAGAAGCGCGAACGCGACCGCTGCTTCAAGGCCTTCCTGCACAACAACTGGGTAGGCGCCACCCTGTTCGCCGGCATCGCCGCCGCCCTGGCGTTCCATTGAAGGCAGGCCAACGCCAACCGGTCATGCCCCGGTAGTGCCGAGCCATGCTCGGCAGCCCTTAACCCAGCAGCGCCATGACCCGGTAGTGCCGAGCCACGCTCGGCAGCCCACAACCCAGCAGCGCCATGCCCCGGTAGTGCCGAGCCATGCTCGGCATCCCGTAACCCAGCAGGTCCATGACCGGTAGTGCCGGCCGCTGGCCGGCTCCCGACCCTGCTCAGGCGCCGCCCATGCGCCATCCCCACGTGCCCAACACCGCCCCCTAAGACCAATAGGCGACTGACACCGCCCCCGCCAACCCACAGAATCCCCCCATTGAATGCTCCGGGAGAGAGCCAATGGCCACGTCGACAACGATTCGGGACGGCTTCATGGCGCGCGCAGCCCTGCGCTCGGCCGCATGGGCCGAAAAATGGTTCCCCGATGCCTACGTCTTCGCCGTCCTCGGCGTCATCATCGTGGCCGGTGCCGCCATGGGCTTCGGCGCCACCCCACAGGCCACCGCCAGCGCCTTCGGCGAGGGCTTCTGGAGCCTGATCCCCTTCACCATGCAGATGGCGTTCGTGGTCATCGGTGGCTACGCATTGGCCACCGCCCCCATTGTGGCGCGCTTCATCGACCAACTGGCGCGGGTGCCGCGCACCGGCCGCGGCGCGGTGGTGTACGTTGGCCTGGTCAGCATGCTGGCCTCGCTGCTCAGCTGGGGCTTCTCGCTGGTGTTCGGCGGGCTGCTGGTACGCGCGCTGGCGCGCCGCGAAGACCTCAAGATGGATTACCGCGCCGCCGGCGCCTCGGCCTACCTCGGGCTGGGCGCGGTGTGGGCGATGGGCCTGAGTTCCTCGGCCGCGCAGCTGCAGGCCAACCCGGTCAGCATGCCGCCGGGACTGGTGGAGATCACCGGCGTGTTGCCCTTCACCGAAACCATCTTCCTGTGGCAGTCCATCGCCCTCACCACCGCGCTCATCCTGGTCTCGCTGCTCATCGCCTGGCTCACCGCGCCGGGCCCGGCCACGGCCCGCACCGCCCGCGAATTCGACGGTGCCGCCCAAGCCGAGCCGCAGCCGCTGCAACCGCGCACCCGCCCCGGCGAATGGCTGGAATACAGTCCGCTGTTGACCGTGCTGCTCTCGCTACTGGCCTTCGGCTGGCTGTTCGGCGAGTTCGCCAGCAAGCCGCTGGTAAGTGCGATTGCCAACCTCAACACCTACAACTTTCTGTTCATCTCGCTGGGCCTGCTGCTGCACTGGCGGCCGCGCAGCTTCCTCAACGCAGTGGCCAAGGCCGTGCCCAGCACCACCGGCGTGCTGATCCAGTTCCCGCTGTACGGCGGCATCGCCATGATCCTCACCCACGCGGTGGGCAGCGGCGATGAAACGTTGGCGCATCGGCTCTCCAGCCTGTTCGTGCATATCGCCACCACCGACAGCTTCGCCTTGGTAATGGGCGTGTACTCGGCGGTGCTGGGGTTCTTCGTGCCCTCCGGCGGCGGCAAGTGGATCATCGAGGCGCTCTATGTGATGCAGGCGGCCAACGAACTGCGCGCGCACCTGGGCTGGGCGGTACAGGTCTACAACGCCGCCGAGGCGCTGCCCAACCTGATCAACCCGTTCTGGATGCTGCCGCTGCTGGGCGTGCTGGGGCTGAAGGCGCGCGACATCGTCGGCTTCACCTTCATCCAGCTGCTGGTGCACATCCCGCTGGTGCTGGGCCTGCTGTGGCTGCTGGGCATGACCCTGACCTACGTGCCGCCCGTAATGCCCTGAGCCCTCGGGCGCTCAGTCCAATGGCACCGCCTCGAACAGCGCCGCCCGGCCAAGCAGCGCGGGCAGGCCGTCCAGCACGGCGTCGCGCTGCTGCGGCGTGAGCTGCATCGGCCAGGCGGGCGTCAATCGTCGGCGCAGCGCCATCGCTATCAGATGCGGCGCGCCCGCGTGCGCTACGCGGACATCAATCAACGCCGCTTCCAGCTGCGCGGCCAGCGCCTGCCGCAGCCGCAGCTGCGCCCGGCCGCCGGCAGCGCCCAAATGACGGGTAAGCAGCCCGTGGCAGGCTTGCAGCAGTGGAGATGCAGCGTACTCAGCGCCGGACCCATCACGGTCGAGGGTTGCGTGCAGCGCCCTCAGGCCCTTCAAGCGTCGGGCCGGCGTGGCAGGCTGGGCCAGCAGCGCACGCAGCTGATGGTGCGTGCGACGTCGCATCTCCGGGGCGACCGTATCGACGTCCAGCTGGACGCGCAGTTGGCTGTGCAGCGCGTCCGCCTCATGCCGGACATCCGCCGTGTCCATGGCCTGCAGGCTGAGGTACTCCCACGCCGGTTCCTGCACCTGCGGTGCCCGCTCGCGCGCCCAGTGCCGGATGCGCACGTCCTCGGCCACATACAGCGGCTGTTCCTGCGCGTCCACGGTGACGGCATCGCGCAACAACGAACAGAAGTGCAGGTCGTACTGGTAGCGCCAGCGCTGGCTGCCCTCGGCCATGTCCTGCTGATCATCGGCGGTGAGCAACGCGGCTTGGAGCTGCTGGCCGAACGTGGTCACCCGTCGGTGCAGGCAGCGCCGACGCTGGCGGTGCAGGTCACGGGGTTCGCCGTGCGTGTCCAGTGCCCAGCGCGGCGCCAGGTGCGTGCGACAGGCGTGGAAGTTGCTGCCGCTTGCGGCCGGTAGCAGAGCGCGCAGGCGTTGATGGTGGCGGGGCAGGGCGGCGTCCAGGTCTTGTCGTGGGCCCGGTGCCCACGCGTCCGGCCCCGGTAGGGGGCAACCCGAGGCGCGCAGGTTCACCAGCCACGCGCAGCGCTTGTCTTGGTGTGGGCGGCTGAGCAGGGCCACGGCGCCCGCCAGCGGAGTGCCAGACAACTCGCGGTCCAGATACACCACCGCCAGACGCGCATCGAACGAGGGCAGTGCCACGCCGGCAGCAGCGATCAACAGCTGTATCTGCCCGAGATCACCATGGCGACGGCTGGCCACGCACCGCGCGGTGGCCGGTACGAGCGCACTGCGCAACGTGCCTTCCCGCACGAAGGCGCGCTGATAGTGCCGCGCGTCTTCGTTGCTGGCCACCAGCAGCAGTGCCTGCAGGTCGCGTTCGGTGCGCAGGAGGCTGTCGGCAACGTGCTGGCAGATCGCCGCAGCCAGTGCAGCCACGCGGGTATCTGGTGAATCCGGCTGGGTATCGTGCACGATGGCGGCTACCGGCGAAGACTGCAACGTCTGCTGATACACCGGCGCCAGTACACCGTCCGCCACGCCGTGCGCGGGCGGATAGGCATACAGCAGCGGGGCGTCCTGTCCGCCTTCGCCCACGCAGGGGGCCGGCGTCGATGTCAGCCACAACCACGCCGCGCGCGGCAGGCGCTCGTGTGCACGTTGCAGCCAGGCGGGATGGCTGTGCTGCAGGTCGGCGTCCACCAGCAGGACCAGGTCGTCGCCAGCGTACTGTGCATCGCGTCGGCGCAGCCATGCCTGCAGCGTCACCAGGGAGGTGTGAAGCGTGGTGCCGCGCCCGTCGGCCAGGAAGGCGGCCAGACGCCGTCCCGGCGACAGCGGCGACGGCGCGTCGCGCATCGCCGCAGACAGCGACGCGGGCGACTGCACCCGCAACACCCGGCAATGACGCAACCAGGGATCGCGTCGCAGGTGGTGCAGCAGCCAGTGCCGCGTCAGCTGCATCCCGCTGCCGGGCGCCAGACACAGCTGTCCGCCGCAGCGTCGCCCCTGCACATCGATGCGCCGCAGCTGATCCAGTGCCGCCTGCACCGCAAAGAACTGCGCCGAGCGCGCGATGCGGCGCCGTCCATCGGCGGCGACATCGATGAAACCGCGCAGCAGGGCCAGCACCCGCTCCGGTGCCATTACCCCTGCCAGCAGCGGGGCGTGTACGGCGCGTAGATCGGCAAGCGCCTCGCCACGGTCGTTATCCGTCGGTGTGGGCAGCGCCATGCGCAGTTGCTGCAGGCGTGCGGGCGCCCAACCCTGTTCGCGCCAGTGCACCCAGTCTTCAGGCGGCGAGCCGTGGGTGGCGTATCGCCCGCCGCGACGATCCAATGCCATCAGCACCTGTGCAGAAGAAAGTGCCGGCCCGGGACGCTGCCGCTGCAGTAACGCAATCGCCTCCACGTCGCTTCCCCAGCGCCACTGGCCATCGCGCTCCACACACAGCACACCCAGCAGCGGCAGCCCGTTGACGTAGCCAGCCAACGCATCCACACGGGCGACGGCATCGCGGGCTACCTGTCCACCCGGAGATTCCGCAACATCCCAGCCGTTGCGCTCCACGTGGTCCCAGTCGATCACCTGTACACAGGCGTGTACCCGTTGGCCGTCCGGCAAGTGCTGCTCGATATCGATGCCGTCCAGCAACAGCCGAAGCAGCGCGTCATTGCCCTCGCGGACCCCGCGCCGCTGCACCACCCGGCCCAGTGCCGCCAACACCTGGGCCATGCCGCTTTCGTCCAGGGACCAGGTCTGTCCGCGCGCCGCAAACCGTATTGCCTGCAGCCGCTGCCGCAATCTTGGCAACAGGATGCCATTTGCATTTTCGCTCTGGTACGCCGCATGGTCCACCGGCGACAGGTACCGCCAGCCCAACCGGCGCAGCCAGCCCAGTGCCGAGTGCTTCACGGTAGTCGCAGGTTTCATGCGCGACTCCCAGCAGCGTCATGTGTGCGATGGCTGGGCCGGCGAGATGACCTGCGCACGTGTACGCAGGCGGACGAGACAGTAAGGGAAAGGGAATGCGACATACCCGCAGTCTGGCGCAGCGGGCTTCGCCCACACCGTGTGCATCATTCCGTTTCCTGATCACCGCATGACGCGGGTGCCGCATAGTTCTGATGCTTTCCAACAAGCAGATAGCACCCGTCGATCAGCCGTTCTGGCCGTGCCGGTCATGCCGCGCCACGCTCAGCGGCCGCCGCATACGGTTGTTCCAGCGTGCGCAGATCCACGTCCAGCGCCTGCTCCAGCGCATTCAACCGCGACCGCAACGTCGCCCGCTCGCGGCGAACGGCGTCCAGCGATGGCGAGGCGTCTGTGGATTCCGGGTGCACGTAGCGGGCAACGCTCAGGTTGCCATCGTGGTGTGCAATCAGCGCCGGATCGGCGCGGCAGACCAGCCCGGGCACATCCTTGCGCGCCTGGCAGAGCGCCAGCAGCTGCTCGGCGCCAGCACGGTCCAGCTTGGCGGAACGCCTGCCACTGGACTGCAGCTGGCGCGCATCGATGAACAGCACCGCTTCGTCATTGCGCACGCTGCGCAGGACCAGCAGCGCCGTGGCGACCGGGGTGCCGGCAAACAGCCGGTCGGGCAGGCCGATCACCGTCTCGATCAGGTTGGCGTCCAGCAGGCGTCGGCGGATGAGCGCCTCATCGCCGGCGCGGAACAGCACGCCGTGTGGCACCACGAGGGCGATGCGCCCGCGCTGCGGGTCCATCGCCTTGAGCATGTGCTGCAACAGCGCCAGATGTCCCCACTGGCGCGGGGGCAGGCCGTGCACGAAGCGCCGGTGTGGATCACGAGGCGCGCGCTCGGGCGCCCACGCCAGCGCAAACGGCGGCCGCGACAGCTGCACGTGAAAACGCTGCAGCGTGCCGTCCGGCTGCACCAGCATGTCGTGCCGCAACGGCGTGCCCCCGTGTACGGCATGATTGTCTTCGCCGTGCAGCAACAGGCGCAGGCGGGTGCGCGCCCAGCCGTCGTCCATGTCCTCCTGGCCGGCCAGCCGGTGGCGGCGGGCACCATGCCGCGTTCGCGCCCAGCGGCTGGCGGCCAGCAGCAGGCTGCCGCTGTGGCAGGACGGATCACAGATGCCCTCGTCCTCTGCCGGGTCCATCAACGCAGCCATCAGCCAGCCCAGCGCATCGGGCACATGTGCAAGCGGCAGTTTGCTGCGCCGCGGTTGATTACGCTCCAGCAACCGATCCACTGCCTCGCCGATGTCGCTGCGATAGGCGCCGCGCAGGCTGCGGAAATCCAACGCAGGCACTGACAACCGCCCCAGCAGCCGCGACAGGGCCACCTCGCGCCGGTCGGCATCGCGCGGCCAGCCATCGTGCAGGCGCAGCACATCGAACACCTCGCCCAGCGTGGCCGGATTGGATTGGGCCAGCCGCTGCAGGGCGGTCATGATGCGCAGGTCGTTGCCTACTGCGAAGCGATGGTGATGCAGCGCCTCAAAGCGGGCATCGGCCGGTACCGCCAGCAGCTGTGCGCCGGGAGCGCCGGGCGGCCAGGTAAGCGGTGACCCATACGCGCCGCTCGGATCGTGCGCGGCGGCCTCGGTATCGCTGGCGATCTTGAGCAACAGCAAAGCCAGCAGCAGGTGCGTGGCGGCCTCGCCCTCGGCGGCGTCTACCAGCACCTCGCGGGCGGCGGTGAGCGCGGCCAGCGTGGCATGCGCGCCCGGCAACGCGGCAATCAGGTTCATGCGGCACCTCCCTGCAGAAACTGCTCGGCCACAACGGCGATCTCCTGTTGGCGGTTGTGGATCAGCGCTTCCAGGCAGCGCTGCTCGGCCTGCACCGCCTGGGCGATCGCCACGATGCGCTGCTGCTGTGGCAGCGGCGGAATGCGCAGCGGCAACTGCGCCACCACCGTCTTGCGCAGGCTCTGTTGGCGCGATCCCGCCGCCTGCTGGTGCAGGTAGGCCTGGGCCGCGCGCTGGTTCAACTGCCATGCCAGAAACGCCGGCAGCAGGTCGGCCGTGCTCACCCTCACCATGTACATGTGCGGACTGCACACGGTGGATTCTGGCGGCGCACGTAGCAACATCGCCAGCGGGTGATTGCCGCGTGCCGCGATCAGGACATCCTGATCCTGCACCCAGTCCGGCGGCTTGCGTGCGCGCAGCACGGTACGCAGCAAGTGCTCGCGCTCCCGCAGGCCATCGGCGCAGAGGTTCTTCAATTGGATGACCTGCACCGGGCCCCCCGGTACGGCGCCGATGGCACCGCGAAAGGGGTGGCCTTGGCGGATGCTGGCCACGTCGCCAAGCAGGGCGATGCGCGTGAGAGTGTTCATGCGTGCACCATGCTTTCGGGGTGGGGGAGGGTCAACCGAGCAGGTGGGCAGCATTTGCAATGATGCGAAATGGAGTGCGGTGGATGTGCGGAAGTGGGATGAAACTCGCAGGGGGTCGCAGCTGRTGCGAACGACGGCGTCAACTGGAGTTGAGGTTTTGGAGAGGTGGGGGTGATGGTGGGGCGAAAGTTGCGCGGGTTGATTCTGGTTGAGGGCGATCGGGTAGCAGCATTCGAAGAAGCTGGACCAATGCCGTATCGAACTCGAACGTAGGCCATCGCACTTGCGGCGGCAGAGACGCCGCGGGTGTTGAAAGCGTGCGTACGTTTCGAATGCGCAGCTAACAGATAGGAAAAACCATATCTCGCGGTTGGCATGAGAGTTCTCCTTGGCAAAGCAACCCTACTGCGGCATCTGGGATATCCGAAATCAGGATATCGACCGGTGATCGTGCGGCGGAAAAGTCACTGTGACCTGGAACGTTCGTGCCATTCTGGACGTAGATCGAAAGCAAAGTGCATCGCGGATTGCCACTCTTCTGACATCCACTTCAAGTTCTTTCCAACCCCGTCAAGAAGACGCCGCGCGCCTGGAGGTCAGTGTGGAGCATTGTTGGCCACCGGATCGACCACGACCGACTGACACTGGGACATAGTCAGCCATTAGGGAGAGTCATCACGCCGTCTTGACATAATGCCAGGTGTAGCGGAATACTCGCTCCCGACAATTAGGGGGCATGGATGCGGATCGAGTCTAGGAAAGACGTAGTGTCGCTGCGCGCGCGCGCTATCGCAGCATTGGTGATCGCCGCAGCAATGGCATGCTCGGCACATGCTCAACAAGTCGTCCAGAAACCATATCAAGAGTACGACAAGCAATTGCGGTCGTCAGAACTCGTGGGACCGTTGACCTCGGATCTGTTCGGGGACTCAATCAACGTGTTCGACCAAAGTGCCTATTTTGGCCAGACGGACATTGATCTGCCTGGCACGAATAACCTGCCTGTAAAGCTGACGCGTAGATTCAACCTCCGTCCTATACCGATGCTCGGGCTTGATCCACTCATCTACGGCGGAGCCGGTGATTGGAACATCGACGTTCCATTCATTTCTGGAGTGTTCGACTCCAGCTATGGCTGGACCTACAGAGGTTCCAGGAAGGTTCAACGGTGTAGCGAGAACTTCATCCCGTATACGCCGCCGCCGTTCCGCATTGAAGATATTTGGTCAGGGTATACGGTCAATCTACCGGGCGAGGGCGCCCGCTCCCTGATAGGCGACCCTCCGGCTCGCTTTAGGCCTGCAAGCAGGCAGAGCAGCAACTGGAGCTGGACTACGAGCTCACTTGATACGGTGAGCTGCACGCCGATGATCGCTGGGTATGAGGGTGAGGGCTTCATTATCCAGACAACCTCAGGGATAAAGTACACATTCAACGTGGGTACTGAACGAATTGTCGGTCTTATGGGATCAATCAGCTCAGTTAATGCCAATCAAGCGCGCGTAGAAGTGTATTTGATGGCCAGTCGTATCGAAGATCGCTTTGGTAACAGCGTAAGCATCAGCTACAACGGGAACGGTCACCCCACCTCAATTTCTTCCAGTGACGGGCGAGCCATTAGTCTGAGTTACTCCGGTAACAAGCTACAGAGTGCATCGGCCAACGGAAGAACGTGGAGCTACGCATACGCAGGGAACGCCTTGCAGCGGGTCACCCAACCCGATGGCGCCGGCTGGGAGATTACTCATCTGGATGACAATCGCATTGCCTACGAGGAGTGGTCGGAAGACCCCGGCGAGGGCTGCGCTGGCGGCGCGCCGTTTCGCGACAAGGTTTATCGCCTGCGCATGAAACACCCTTCGGGCGCTGTGGGAAATTTCAGATTCGATCACCAAAGAAGATACCGAGCTGGTGTTCCCAAGCTGTACTGTTTCGTCGAGTCAGCCGGAGAAGGCTCGCTACGCCATACGTTGGGGGTGCCGTACTACTCTGATGTTCTGGCCATCACCGAAAAGACCATCGACGGCCCAGGGCTGCCGCAGATGCGCTGGACTTACGGCGACTATGGCGACTACCAGGACATGTGGGAGGGATCCATCACGCCCTGCACGACCTGCACGCAGTCGAAGATGGTTAAGATCACCCAGCCCGACGGTAGCCGTATCGAGGAGACGTACGGAATCGTGTACGAGCACAACGAAGGAAAGTTGCTCGGACGCAAGATCGTGGCGGCGTCCGGCGCGGTTCTGGAAGCTGAAGAGCTTACTTACTTGACCTCTTCCCAGGCGGCAACGATGCCCTTCCCGGATCGCTATGGCTGGACATGGGGTGGGTTTGATGGGACCTCCGCGCTTGTACGACCGCTTCAGCGGCGTCAGGTCGTGCGCGATGGTGTGACGATGACCTGGCAGGCCAACTCGTTCGATAGCTATGGTCACCCGGCAAGCGTGACGCGAAGCAGCACGCAGGGCGTCAGTCGAACTGATACAACCGCTTACTACAACGACACAAGCGCTTGGATTCTGGGGCAAGTAGCCACGSAGACCAACAACGATACGGGCCTGGTCGAAGCGCAGACCACCTATAATGCAAACGGACTGCCATATGAGCGTCGGCAGTTCGGGAAGCTCGTGCAGAAGTTGGCATATCACGCTGATGGGAGCATCGCCAGCTTTTCCGATGGGCGCGGGAATGTCACCACCTTGAGTAGTTGGAAGCGCGGCACCCCGCAGGCTATTGGCTTTGCCGATGGCACGTCGATTTCGGCGAGTGTGGATGACAATGGTTGGATTCGCTCTGTTACCAACGAGATGGGCTATCAAACGACGTATGCTTATGACCCGATGGGTCGGCAGACTCAAAGGGCATTTGCATCCGGAGATACCGTCGCATGGAATTCCACGACGCAGGTGTTCGAGCGCGTCGATTCCGTTGAGCATGGACTAGCTGCGGGCCACTGGCGGTTGACTAGCAATACCGGTAACCGCAACAAGGTAACGTGGTTTGATGCGATGTGGCGACCAGCGTTGACCCGCGAACGTGACGGAAGCAATGTCGCCGCGACAGAGCGATATCAGCGCTTCACCTACGATCATTCTGGCCGGACGACCTTCCAGTCATATCCTGCCTCGGGTAGCAACCCAGTGTCGGGACAGTGGAGTGAGTATGATGCCCTGGGTCGACCGACATCCAGTTCGATTGACAGCGAACAAGGTCTACTGACCACGGTAACAGCGTATGAGGCTGGCATGCGTGTTCGCACGACCGATCCTCGCAAGCAAGCCACCATAACGCAGTATCGCGTATATGACGCTCCCGCCTATGACTTTGCAGTGGCGATCGAGCATCCGGCCGGAGCATTCACAGAGATAGGGCGCGACGTATTCGGCAAGCCCATTTCGATCAAACGCCGCAACGCAACGGGTAGCGTGGCCGTGACCCGTTCATACGTGTACAACTCGCAGCAGGAACTCTGCAAGAGCGTAGAGCCGGAGACCGGAGCCAGCGTAGCGGGCTACGATGCCGCTGGTAACCTTGCATGGTCTGCGGCTGGGCTTTCGCTGACGGCGACCAACAGTTGCGATGAAGCTGCGGCGCAAGCTTCGGGACGTCGCGTCGACCGTAGCTATGACGCTCGAAATCGACTTAAGCAGTTGATCTTCGCTGACGGCAGTGGGAACCAGACTTGGACCTACAACAACGCTGGGTTACCGACTCAGGTCGTGACTAACAATCCAGACGGCAAACAGGTCATCAATACGTATGCATACAGCAAGCGCGGCCCAGTCATCGGTGAAACGCTCCAGCAGCCTGGGACGGGAATATGGTCCATGGGTTATGGATATGATGCCAATGCGTCACTAGCCAGCCTGCAGTATCCCAGTGGCTTGCAGCTCATCTTCGCGCCGAACGCGCTTGGCCAACCGACACGTGTCGGAAGCTACGCAAGCGCTATTTCTCACTATCCTGATGGTGCCTTGCGTTCATTCGCATATGGAAATGGCATCGCGCATAGCATGGTGCAGAATGCCCGTGGTCTTCCCGCCCGAGCAATAGACACCGGCGTTCTTGATACGAGTTTTATGTACGACAAGAACGGAAACGTGGCGAGCGTCACCGATGCGGTTGAGCCGTCAAAGTCACGGCAGATGCAGTACGATGCTCTGGATCGCCTAACCCAGGCGAACTCCTCATCGTTTGGCGGCGACAAGATCTACCGTTTTACGTATGACGTGCTGGACAACCTCCGTAGCGCCAAGCTGGGAGGGATTAAGCAGCATAACTATTGGTACGACGCACGCAATCGCATGATCACCGTGAGTCAGGATGACGGTAGCGCGATCATAGGCTTGGACTACGACGTACAGGGAAACTTGGCCAAGAAGAATGGCGAGCCATTCCGCTTCGATCAAGGGAATCGACTCCGTGACGCAAAGGGAAGGGAGTCATACGCATACGATGCGCATGGTCGTCGCGTAGCGAGCTACAGCGCCGCTGACGGGGATATCTTCTCGTTCTACGGCAACGACGGAGTGCTGCGTCACCAGCATAATAAGCGGACTCGAAAGGAGATTGAGTACATCAGCCTGGGTGCTCACCTCATTGCTCGAGTCGAGAACACTACCGGATTGGCCGCACCCGTGTTGTCCGCGCCTGCCTCCGTCCAGACGGGTAGTTACACGCTGGCCTGGAATGCTGTGCAAGGTGCGACGCGTTATGAGCTCCGCATGTCTGCGGACGGTGGTTCAACCTGGGGCAGCTTGTACGCAGGTGGTGCGACGAATCACGCTGTGACTGGAGTTCCGAAGGGCGTGAGGCAGTATCAGATTCGCGCGTGTCAAGGAAATGAGTGCAGTCCCTGGAGCGCGTCGGCCACGGTTCGCCACCTGCCGATCCCAGTTCCGGCAATGGCTCCGATCCTGACGATTCCTGCCCAATCAACAGGGACCTATACGCTCTATTGGGCGGCTGTGGCGGATGCCACCTTCTATCGTCTTGAAGAGTCGGTCAACGCAGGTGGCTGGGCTCAAATTAGCGAAAATCCCGCCACTTCCCGGCAATTCGCTTCTCGGTTGCCAGGAACTTATCAATATCGAGTCAACGCCTGTAGTGAGGGCGGCTGTGGTCCATGGAGCATCATTGGGCGTCATGATGTCCAGCTTCCCGCCCCTCCAGCACCACTAAATGTTACGTCGCGAAAAGTGAGCTTGGATTGGGATAAAGGTCTGGAACTCTCATGGTCTCAATCCGCAGGTGCTCAATATTACGAATATAAGGCTGCAATGCCCGAACTAGGCTATAACGGCAGTCCAGTTAACGTTGGCGCGGTTTTAATTATTGTCTGGAATCTTAAGAAGGACCTTGTTCCTCTCGGGGATCTATATGTCAGAGCCTGCAATGTTTCTGCATGCTCGGAATGGACGGCGGCGGTACGCCGGTAGCTTTCCATCGATGCGCTCCGCTTCGTTGTTCGGCGTGTGGAGCTCGAAAATACAAATGAAGCACTCTCTCGGTGGTGTTGCTTGCACATAAACTCGAAGATGATGGCTGTTTGGGTGGGAATGGTTGTGATCGCTACTGCTTTCACATTCCATGCTTCTGCGCAATCAGTTACCTACATTCATACTGACGCATTGGGCTCTGTCGTTGCAGAGTCTGATGCCGGTGGCAATGTAACGAATAGGTTTCACTACGGTCCCTATGGAGACCTGTTGATAGGCGGGGCAGTCGACGGACCGGGCTATACTGGCCACGTGGGCGATCTATCAACTGGGCTGAGCTATATGCAGCAGCGGTACATGGATCCGGAGCTGGGAATCTTCATCAGCGTTGACCCAGTAACGGCATATGACCAGCCCGTTACTCAGTTCAATCGCTATAGGTACGCGAATGGAAATCCGTATAGCTTCACTGATCCTGATGGACGAACCAGCCGAAGCGGAGTGCGCGGCAGTCAGGCGGCGCAGCTTGGCCGAATGATAAGGGCCTACTGGGATGCTAGAGGCGATAAAGAGAAAGGAGAGAAGAACTTTTCCGAAGCGCAGCAGCGCCAGAAAGAGAACGACAAGATAGCGCTGGATCTAATGGTAGATGTCAGTCGAGCGGGGCCGATTAAGGACGTCATTGAGATCGGAGGTGAAGTGGTCAAAGGCGGTGGGGGCGTGGACAAAGCCACAGAGGTTGCTGCAGGTGACGTCGTATCGAAGGTCGTCGAAAAGGCCCTTGACGGGAAGATTGGTGCGCCTGCAGCAAATGCAGTGGGTGCATTCGCCGGAAAGGCTGCCGGTGATATCGTTGAGAAAGGCACCTCGGCGGCGAAGGACTCATCTGCCAAGCAATCGGTGAGTTCTGGTGGCGTAAACACCCGCGACAAACGATAGGATGGTGCTCCCAGTGACGCTGCGAATGAGATGCTTACGGTGAAGAAGACATGGCCCTATTTCCTGCGAGGGGTTGCCCTTCAAACGAGCGCTCTGTCCCTCGCAACATTGACCATAGGGGTCCCGGTAGGGTTCTTCGAGGTTGAGCTAGTGCAGGCAGTCGGACCAGTCTGGCGAGAGATCATTGACCAAGTTCTTAGTTGCTTGGCGATATTTGTCGTGTGCGCAATTTTTGCTTTTTGGCGCCCGCATAGATTCTTCTTTGCAATGGCTTTGTCGTTCGTAGCGACAGAGCTGATCTTTCAGGGTTTTTCATTGCTTACAGGCGGTGTTGAGCAGCCATTGGCTTTAGTAGTTTTGACTCTTCTTCTGTCGGCCGGCTGCGCTCTCTGCGGCGCCGTTTTGGGCAGGACTGTCAGGAAGTGCAGGGCTACCTAGGCCGACAATCGCACACCTGAACAGCCTTTCAGCCGGAGCCAATGCATGAAAGTGCGACCGCGGGGTAATCGGCGATGAAAGGTTGCCCGTACGGGACGAAAGACCAAGAGCGGGCGTCCTGTTGGCGCGCGCGCCCCCATCATCAGGCCTCGCTAACCCGCGCAGCCTCCCCACGCCGCACCAACCGCTCCCGCACCTTGTCGTACACCAGGTTGTACACATACGTGTAAGGCAGGAAGAACGCGATCAGCCCCATCTCCAACAGGAACGCATCCCAGTAGGAGATGGACAGCCACCACGCGGCCAGCAGCACCACCACCAGCACCAGCCCACCCTCGAAGCCCACCGCGTGCCCGATACGCACCGGCACGGTCCGCTTGAACCCGAACTTCTTCTCCACCCGCTCGAACATTGCGTTGTAGAGCATGTTCCAGAGCATCGCGCACGTGGCCAGGGCGATGGTGAGTACGCCGGTGTCGAACAGCGACTTGCCCAGCACGTAGGACATCACCGGCGCGCACAGGCACAGGGCGATGCCTTCAAACAGCACGGCGTGGACGATTCGGTCCCAAAGGGTCTTTTCGGTTTTCATGGGTGCAGCACCTGATGTTCGCCGCCGGCAGGGCCAGGCGGAGAGGAGAGCGGATCGAAGGAGGGGGAGGGGGCGGCGATCAACGCTCGTAGCGCGCCCGGAGACCATGGTATAAGTTTCAAAAATGGTGAAAAACCCCCAATATCGTAGGCGGCCGTTTCATATATGAAACACTTTCCGTGGGACAACCTGATGGTGCTGCTCGCGGTGGTCCGTGGCGGCACCCTGCGCGAAGCCGCCAAGGCAGCGCGCATGAGCACGGCCACGCTGTCGCGCCGGCTGGATGCGCTGGAAGAGCGGCTGGGCGGCAAGGTGGTGGAGCGCACGTCCACCGGCTGCATCCCCACCGAGCTGGGGCAGCGGGTGTTTGCGCTGGCCGAGCAGATGGAGGAGGCCGCCGACGAGATCGCCCGCGAAGCCGATACGCCCAAGGAGCTGGTGGGCACGGTGCGGATCAACGCCGACGAATGGGCCAGCTTCCTGCTGATCACCCTGTTGCCCGGACTGAATCGCCAGCACCCCGGCCTGGGCGTGGAGGTGCTCACCTCGCGCGAGCCTTACAACCTGGCCCGCCGCGAGGCCGACGCGCTGCTGCGCTACGGTCCGCCCGACACGACGGATCTGCGCGGTGACCGCGTAGGCCGTGTGGAATACGCGTTGTACGCCAACCAGGCCTACGCCGCGCGGCGGCAGGCGGCGATTGCCAACCAGGCGTGGCATGAGCTGGAATTCGTGGGACTGGACGAGCCGCGCGTGGAGTTCGAGGTGGAGCGCTGGCTGCGCACGCTGCCCGGCGCCAACCGCCCGTGGCTGCGCTGCAACTATTCGGTGGGTGTGCTGGATGGCGTGACTGCAGGTGGCGGGCTGGGGGTCATCGAGTGCACGGTGGCGCAGCACGTGGGCGGGCTGGTGCGCGTGCGCGATGCGCCGGCATTGAGCCAGGAGGTGTGGCTGTGGACGCACCGGTCGCTGTACGACACGCCGCGCTTCCAGGCGGTGCGCGACTTCCTCAAGCACGCCTGGCTCAATGCGATGGGTGAGCGCGGGTAGCGGGTGGTGTAAGGCGTGCGCGACGGCGTCATGCAGCCTTGGCAAGGCTGTCAATGAGGAAAGTGGCCCTTGCTCAATGCTGCGTCCAGAATCAGACGCCGGGATGCCAGGACGAGGAAGCGTGAGGCCCGCTCCGCATATCGCGTAGCATCGCCCCCAGCATGCAACCGGACGCGGCGATGGGGAGCAGGATGAAGCGACTGTGGCGATGGGCCTGGGTACTGTGTCTATTGCCGGTAATGGCGTTGGCCGCAACCACGCCGATTCTCGAACTGCATGACCCGGTGGTGGACACGGTTGGCGTTCTCGACGCCAGCCAGACCGCGCAATTGCGCGCGCAGGCGCTGGACCTGCAGGCACGGCGCGGTGCGCAGTTGCAGATCCTGGTGGTGGACAGCACCGGCGAGGACGGCATCGAAGCCTACGCGCTACGGGTGTTCGACCAGTGGAAGATTGGCCGCCAGGGAGTGGATGACGGCGTGCTGCTGGTGCTGGCCATGGGCGACCGCCGTGTGCGCATCCAGACCGGCTATGGGCTGGAAGGCGCGATTCCGGATGCCTACGCTCAGCGGATCATCGACCAGGCCATCCTCCCGCGTCTACGCGAGGGTGAGCCCGCCCAAGGACTGATCGACGGCAGTGCGCTGCTGGTGCGGCTGGTGGATGGCGAGGCGCTGCCGCCGCCCAGCGACGATGCCGATGCCCACGTGACCCGGCTGCCGCAGGACTGGCGGCGGGGCGACAGCATCGTGGCGCTCGCACTGCTGGCCGGCTTTCTGCTGGGGCTATGGCCGCGACGTCCCGCAGTGGACGCCAAGGCGCCTGTGCGGCGCTGGTGGATGCGGCCGCTGCTGATGGCGGGTGCGGTGGCGATCGGCGCGCTGGCCTGTGCGCTGCTGAGCCCGGGTGCGACCCCGGCGCTGGCCATCGCGATGGGTTTCCTGGTGCCAATGGCTGCCGTGCTCGGTTGGCTATGGCGGGACAACGGGCCATCGCGCTGGGCGCTGGGTCCGCTGCTGGTCGCCTGTGTCGCGGGCGACATCGCATGGCTCTGGTCCGGTCGCCCCCTGCCCAGCTTGGCGCTGCACATCGCAGCAGTGGTCGTGCTGGCCTTCGTGGGGATGGTGATCACGTTCCTGGTGCTCGCGCTGCGCTCCAGTTGGCGGGTGGGGCGCATCGGCTTCTTCGCACGGCTGGTGTTCCTGTCGATGCTGACCGCAGGCTTCGTCTGGCTGGTGCAGCGTACCTTCGCGAAGATGGGCAGTGACGCCGGTACGGTGATGCTGGTGGCGGGCACGTTCGTTCTGTATTTCGCCTGGACGTTGGTGATGGCACTGCACCAGCGGCCCCAGAAGGGCGGCAAGGGCCGGCGACGCGGCGGCGGCTCGCGCCGCAATGACGAGCGTAGTTCGTCCAACAGCTCATCCAGTAGTTCGTCCAGCAGTTGGTCCGGTGGTGGCGGACGCAGTGGCGGTGGCGGCGCATCGGGAAGCTGGTAAGCGTCGGATCAGGCCGAATACATGCGCCAACCGAGCGCAGCGTCGATGAGTTCGGCGCCGGCCGTAACGCCGCTCAACCGCGCCTGCACGCCCCGTGCATTGGGCAGCGAGCGCTGCTCGGGGAACCAGCGGCGGGTAACGTCGGCCACGATCAGCAGCCCTTCGTCATCGCCCATCGGCGCGAAGTAGGGCGTTGGTGGCGACAGCGGTTCCAGGCCGAACGTGGCTTCAATCCGCGCCTGCGTGACAGCAACGGACACCGCCGGCAGGCCGACCTCGCTGATGCAGGTCATCTCGCTGCCGTGGAAGGCGCCGTGCAGCGCCGACGCGGGCAGGCGCCGGCGTGCGATCAGCTCCAGGATCAGGCCGTCGGGGCCGGTGAAGTAGATCGATTCCGAATCCCAGCGGCCTTCGAAGGTGAAGTGTTCCTGGCCCTCGGCATTGCGCTGGCGCGTGGCGCGTGCATCCAGCCACGCGGTGGCTTCGGTGAAGCGGTTGTGTGGCACGTTGAAGGCAAGATGCACGCCGCCGACCGGCAGTTCGCCCGCAGGAACAAGCTGCAAGGTGCTCCAGCCCACCTGCACGCGATCACCGTCCACCGGCAATTGCAGCACATCGCGGAAGTACGCCGCCACGGCGGCGAGATCGGAAACCGGCAGGATCAGGTGGTCGATACGCATGCAGGCATGGTGCAGCGGACGCACGTGCAGGTCCAGTGCACGGCGCACATTCACCCGCTGCGTTTGCTCGACGACGCATCCACCAGTGGATAGCCGCTGAAGGGTTTCACTTCGTCCATCAGGAACTGCGAGACGATCTTTTCAACGCCGTAGTCGCCGCCGAGCAGCAGCCGGGCGATGTCCTTCCAATGGTGCACATCGTTGACGATCACCCGCAGCAGGTAGTCCGACGCGCCGGAGATGCGGCAGGCCTCGACCACCTCGGGCATGGCCAGTATGCGGCGGTCGAAGGCGGTGAATTCTTCCAGCACGTGCTGCTTGAAGGTGACCAGCGCGAGCACCACCGTGACCGAGCGGATGCGGTCCACCGCCACGTGCGCGCGATAGCCACGGATCAGTCCCTTGGTCTCCAGGGTGCGCACGCGCGCCAGGCAGGCACTGGGCGAGAGAGCCACGCGCTCGGCCAGCGCCTGGTTGGTGATGCGCGCGTCCTGCTGCAGCACGTCGAGGATCTTCAGGTCGGTGCGATCGAGGGCCTTGGCAGTCATGGAACTCCGGGAGGCGGCATGCACCGCAGGTTGTTCGCTATTTGAGGGCCAGTGCCGCAGATTCTGCGTAATTCACCTGCGATATCGGCCGGATCTTCGGTTTTGCGCCAGATAACCATAAGGCAATCAATGGTTTGGCGCCAGTTAGTGCCCCGTCGTTTCTGCTGGACAGCGATAGCCCTTTTCACTTTCACTCGACCTCAGCCGTGATCGCCACCGCGCAGACAGCCGCCGGTAGCGTCATCCATCGCCACTCGGGGGACCGTGCCAATGTCGTCGCATCTCCACGTACGCAAGCTGACCCGCGCCATCCGTGTTTCCTGTTGCCTGGGCCTGATCGCCAGCGCACCCGCCTGGGCGCAGGACGCCGCCCCTGCCTCCGGGGACCCGGCCAAGACCCTGGACACCATCGTGGTCACCGCCGGCAAGCTGAAGGAGTCGGTGCGCGAGATCGCCGGCTCCGTCTCGGCGGTCACCGACCAGCAACTGCAGGACATCGGCGCGCAGTCGCTGGCCGATTACATCCAGCGCACCCCGGGCGTGGTGTTCAACAACTACCAGCCGGGCGTGTCGCACGTGGTGATGCGCGGCATCGCCACCAGTTCGGGCAATGTGCAGGGCCAGCCGACCACCGGTTACTTCCTCAACGAAGTGCCGCTGACTGAGCCGGGCTGGACGATCGCGATCCCCGATATCGATGCGTTCGACCTCAATCGCGTGGAGGTGCTGCGCGGCCCGCAGGGCACGTTGTTCGGTTCGGCCTCGATGGGCGGTGCGATCAACTACGTGGCCAACGTGGCCGACAGCAGTGGCTTCGATGCCGCCGCCGAAGCGACGGTGAGCCAGACCAAGAATGCGGACGTGGGCTATTCGGCCAAGGCCATGGTCAACCTGCCGATCAAGGAAGACCTGCTCGCCGTGCGCGCAGTGGCGCAGTACCGCGATGCGCCCGGCTTCCTGGACAACATCGGCACCGGCAAGAAGGGGTCCAACAGCAGCACCGTGGAGGGCGGCCGCCTGTCGGTGGTGCTCACCCCAAGCGAAGGCACCACGCTGACCTGGCTGAGCCTGCTGCAGAACACCGACAGCGACGACAACAGTTACCGCATCGTTGGCTTGGGCGACCTGGAGCGCAAGACCGCGCTGCCCGAGTTCACCAACACCAAGGTGGCCGTGCACAGCCTGCGTCTGGACCAGGACCTGGGCGTCGCCGACCTCACCGCGTTGTTGTCCTACCAGAAGAAACAGCAGGACTGGCGCTTCGACTACACCCCGGTGCGCGGCGCTTACAACGCCGACCTGGGCCTGGGCCTGACCGCGCCGCTGTACATCGCCTCCGGCGGCGAGAGCCGGGGGAAGAGCATCGAGCTGCGCCTGTCGTCCAAGCCCGGTGGCCGCATCGACTGGCTGGTGGGCGGGATGTACTTCGATTCGGACAAAAGCCTGTACGAGACGCTCGGTGCGCGGGGCGCGGCCGGTGCCTTCGACCGCTCGCCGCTGTACGGCCCGGGCAGCGGTGCGGTGATCGCGCCGGACGGGGAGATCTTCAACGGCTTCGGCACCCGGTTGAGCGGCTCGGAGGCGGCGTTGTTCGGTGAAGCCAGCCTGCACCTCAACGAACAGTGGAAGCTGACCGTGGGCGGTCGCCTGTTCCGCAACAAGGTGCGCACGACCACCACGCAGGAAGGCTTCTCGACCTATCCCGGCGCGCCGATCGTGTCCACCCAGCAGACCGAGGAAGACGGGTTCAATCCGAAGGTGTCGCTCACCTGGCAGGCGACCGACGATGTGATGGTCTACGGACTGGTGTCCGAGGGCTTCCGCTTCGGCGAGCCGAACACGGCCGGCCTGAGTACCTATCCGGTGCCGTCGGGGTCGAAGAGCGACAGCCTGATCAACTACGAGCTGGGCACGCGCACCCGCTGGGCCGGTGGTCGCCTGCTGCTGGACGCCACGCTGTTCTACGTGGACTGGAAAGACATCCAGTTGCGGCTGCAGACGCCGGACTTCTTCAACTACGCCAGCAACGGCGGCAAGGCCTACAGCCGTGGCGTCGAGCTTTCCGCGACCTGGCGCCCGGTGGATGCGTTCGACTGGCAGGCTTCGGCAACGTGGCAGCACGCGCGGCTGGATGAAGACCTACTGATTCTGTATTACGGCACCGCGCCGGCGGGTTCGCAGCTGCCAGGCTCGGCCGACTGGACGGTGAGCAACCTGCTCACCTACCACTTCGATGCGCGCTTCGATCCCACGCTGTCGCTCTCCCACCAGTACGTGGGCGGTGGCATCAGCGATCTCAACTCGGCCGTTCCCGGGGTGACGCCGAACCGGCAGGGCAACTACAACCTGTTCGACCTGCGCTACCGGATGACCTTCGGTACCACCGATGTGACCCTGTTCGGCAGCAACCTCACCGACAAGCGCGGCATCACCCGCAGCGTGACCGAAACCAACGGCATCGGCGAAGGCCTGGTGCGGCCGCGTACCTACGGCCTCACCGTTCACTGGCGTTACTGACAGCATGGACGGGACGGGTCGGGTGGACGAACGTTCGATCGGGCGCTGGCAGCTTGCGGCCCGCCGCAAGACGCTGGAGTCGGTGGTGGCCGATGGCGAGCGCGCCGGTCTGCACCGTCGGCTTGGCGCGGGCAGCCTGCTGGTGCTGGGGGTGGCCAACATCCTGGGTGCGGGCATCTACGTGGTGACCGGGACGGCGGCGGCCAGCTTCGCCGGGCCGGCGGTGCTGCTGGCGTTCGTGCTGGCGGCGCTGGCCTGTGGTTTCACCGGGTTGTGCTACGCCGAGCTGGCCTCGGTGATTCCGGTGTCCGGATCGGCGTACTCATACTGCTATGTGACCCTGGGGGAGGGCGCGGCGTGGGCGCTGGCCTGGATGGTGATCCTAGAATACCTGCTGGCGGCCGCCGCGGKGGCGGCGGGGTTCTCCGGCTATCTGACCAGCCTGCTCGGCGATCTGCATGTGCAGGTGCCCATGGCCCTGGCCACCTCCAGCGTGATCGCCAGCCAGCTGGGCGGCCACACGCAGTTGTCCTTCAGTGGTGGCGCCAATGTGGTGGCCGCGCTGGCCGTGCTGGCGGCCGCGGCGGTACAGATTGCCGGGGTAGGGCGGTCGGCGTTTGCCAACCTGGTGCTGGTGCTGATCAAGATCACGGTGCTGCTGGCCTTCATCGGGGTCGGCTCGCAGTTCATCGACACCGCCAACTGGCATCCGTTCCTGCCGGCCAACGAAGGCGGGTTC
This sequence comes from Stenotrophomonas sp. P5_A9, assembly GCF_056400525.1. NCBI lineage: Bacteria > Pseudomonadati > Pseudomonadota > Gammaproteobacteria > Lysobacterales > Lysobacteraceae > Stenotrophomonas > Stenotrophomonas sp. P5_A9. The sequence goes on along the minus strand of NZ_JBFULC010000002.1, from coordinate 62,523 downwards.
GCCTACGGCTGGCCCGGGGTGATGCGCGCGGCGGCGATGCTGTTCTTCGCCTATCTCGGCTTCGAGACGGTGTCGATGGCAGCGGCCGAAGCGCGCAACCCGCGCCGTGATGTGCCGGTGGGCATTCTCGGCTCGCTCGTGGTGTGCACGGTGCTGTACATCGCCGCCGGTGCGGTGCTGACCGGGCTGGTGCCGTTCCGCGAACTTGGCGTGCCCGATCCGGTCGCGCTGGCGGTGGACCGCATCGGCTGGCCGGGCTTTGCGGTGCTGATCAAGGTGGGTGCGCTGACCGGGTTGGGCTCGGTGCTGCTGGCCAACGCGTACGGCGCGTCGCGGATCAGCCTGAGCATCGCCCGCGATGGGTTGCTGCCGGCGTTTTTCACCCGCGTACATCCGCGCCTGGGTACGCCGTGGCTGGCCAGCGTGGTGTTCGGCACGGCCAGTGCGGTGCTGGCCGCGCTGCTGCCGATCGGCATCCTCGGCGACCTGATCTGCCTGGGCATCGCCTCGGCCTTCATCGTGGTGTGCATCGCGGTGATGTGGCTGCGCTCCACCCGTCCGGACCTGCGCGGTGGTTTCCGCGTGCCGCTCGGCGGGGTGTGGATCGGCCGCACCTGGATCGGCGTGGTGCCGGTGCTGGGCATCGTGATGTGTCTGGCGATGATGGCCCCGGTGCTCGGTGACATGTACGCGCAGGTGCGCCGTGGCGACACGTTGCCGGCCACCATTCTGCTGGTCTACGTGTTGGTCGGCGCCTTCCTCTATCTCGGTTATGGCCAGCGCCGCGCGCGCCGGCATGTGCAGGACACCCCCGCATGACGCTTGATGATTTTCCCCTGACCCACGCATTGCAGCTGGGTCGGCTGGATGCGCACGACCAGCACGCGCTGGTGCGTCGTGGCGACCTCTCGCCCACCGAACTCACCGCTGCCGGCATCGTCCGCGCCCGCCATCTGGACCCGGCGCTGGGTGCGCTCAGCCATACGGATTTCGATGCGGCGCTGGTGCGGGCCGGTCACGTGGACCGCAGCGCGCCGATGGCCGGCGTGCCGTGGCTGCCCAAGGATTCGCTGCGCTATCCGGGCATGCCCACGCGGGGCGGCTCGCGCTCGCGCAGTGGGGTGGCGGCTACCGACGCCTCGCCATTCGTGCAGCGCTTCGATGCAGCCGGGCTGGTGGCCATCGGCAAGAGCTGCATGCCGGAGTTTGGCTTGATGGGCTCGACCGAACCGCTGCTGGGCCCGGTCACACGTAATCCGTGGGCACCGGCGCATTCGCCGGGCGGTTCCAGCGGCGGTGCCGGGGCGGCGCTGGCGGCGGGCATCGTGCCACTGGCGCATGGCAGTGATGGCGCCGGCTCGATCCGGATTCCCGCCTCGGCCTGCGGGGTGGTCGGATTGAAACCCGGCCGTGGCACCACCGTGGCGGTGCGCGGGCGGCACGCGATCGAAGACCTGATCGTGGCCGACAGCCTGATGTCGCGCAGCGTGCGCGATACGGCCTGGGCGTTTGCGGCCGCGCATCCGCACGCCGGGCTGGATCTGGACGCACTGGCACGGCCGCCGGCACGCCTGCGGATCGGCGTGGTGAGCGGCGCACTGCCGGGGCTTGCACCCGATCCGGCGGTGGCTGCCGTGCTCGCCGAGGTGGTCGAACTGTGCACGGCGTTGGGCCACGAGGTGCAGGCCACCAACTATCCGCTGCCGGGCACCGAGGTCTGGCAGGCGCTGTACACGCTGTGGTCGCGGCTTGGGCAGGATGCCGTGGAGGTGGCGACGGCGCAGGGCGGTGAAGACTTCGCTGCGCGGGCGCTGGAGCCGTGGACGCACGGCTTGGCGCGCTATCACCGCACGCACTGCGACGTGGCCGCGCTGGAGCAGGCCTACGCCACGCTGGCCGCCCTGCCAGCCGCGTTCAACCGCTTCCACCAGCATTTCGATGTGCTGCTGACGCCCACGCTGCGCACGCCGCCGCCATTGCTGGGCGAGCTGGCACCGGACCGCGATTTCGACGCGCTGATGCCGGCGATGTTCGACTGGATCAGCTACACCCCGTTGCAGAACCTTGCCGGCACGCCGGCGATCTCACTGCCGCTGGGCCAGGCCGATGCCCTGCCGATCGGCGTGCAGTTTGCCGCCGACCGCGGGCAGGAGCCGCTGCTGTTGCAGCTGGCCGCCGAACTCGAACGCGTCGCGCCGTGGCGCGACCGCTGGCCGACGGTTTCCGTGGCCACCGCATTGAAGGAGATGGACTGATGGGACACGCCCGCGACAGCCGCTACGCCGCGCGCAGCGAGGACGACGTACTGCACCTGCTTGCCGCCCAACCTTTCGCCTGGCTGGTGTCGGCCGGGGGCGACGATGCCGCTTTCACGCCGTTGCCGCTGCGCGCCGAATGCGATGCCAGCGGCCAGCTGGTGGCCCTGCGCGGACATCTGGCACGCCGCAACCCGCACGTGGCGCGGCTGCAGCGCGACGGTCGCGCGCAGGCGCTGGTGATGGGGCCGCATGCCTATGTGTCACCGAGCTGGCTGGACGACCGTACCCAGGCCCCCAGCTGGAACTATGCCGCTGCCGTGTTCGACCTGGACGTGGCGGTCAGCGAAGAGGCGCACGACATCCGCGCCGAACTGGATGCGCTGATCACCCAGATGGAAGCCGGCCGCCCGCGTGCCTGGGCGCTGGATGAGATGGGCGAGCGCTATGCGCGGCTGGCGACCGGGGTGAGTTCGCTGTGCGGGGTGGTGCGCGAAGTGCGCGCCACCTTCAAGCTGGGCCAGGACGAGGCGCCGTTCGATTTCGCGCAGTTGCTGCTGGGCCTGCAGGCCGATGGTGAACACGCGCTGGTGGACTGGATGCGCGATTTTGCCGGGGAGCGCGCATGAGCCGCAGCTTGGACGCGCTGGATCCGCAGATCCGTGGCTTCATCGAGAGCGTCTGCCGCGAAGGCGCGCGGCTGCGTGGCGGACGCGAACTGGGGTGGCCCGAACGCCGGGTGATCGCCGCACAGGCCCGCGAGCCGTGGCGCACCGGCGGTCCACAGATGCGCGAGGTCATCGATGTGCGACTGGACTCCGCGCACGGGCCGTTTGGCGTGCGCGTGTTGTTCCCGCACGAGGGGGCCGCCACGCCTTCGCCCGCGCTGGCGTACCTGCACGGTGGCGGCTGGTGCCTGTTCGGGCTGGATACGCATGACCGCCTGCTGCGCGAGTACGCCGCCGCTGCCCGCATGCCGGTGGTGGCGATCGACTACAGCCTGGCCCCCGAGCATCCGTACCCGGCCGCACTGGACCAGGCGCTCATCGCGCTGGACTGGGTGCGCAGCCACGGTGCGGACATCGGCATCGATACTGACCGCCTGGCGCTGGGCGGCGACTCGGCCGGCGCCAATCTCGCCGTGGCCACCACACTGCGACTGCGTGAGCGCGACGAGCACGCCCGTGTGCGGGCGCTGGTACTCAACTACGGCGCATGGACGCCCACCCTGTCCGATACGGCGCGGCAGACCCTGGGCGGGTCGGACGACATGCTCAGCGGCGCGGAAATGGATGAGTTCTGGGCCGCTTATCTCGGGCCGGATGCCGCGCAGCAAACCGGTGCGCTGATGGCGCCGCTGCATGCGCCGCTGCACGCGCTGCCCCCCGCGCTGCTGCTGTGGGGTGATCGCGATGTACTGGCCGAGCAGAACGCCGCGATGGCGCAGCGTCTGGCCGAGGCCGGCGTACCGACCCGAACGCAGGTATATGCGGGCGCGCCGCACAGCTTCATCGAAGCGATGGCCGTGTCCGACACGGCGCGCGATGCCATCGCCCGCGGCGCAGAATGGGTGCGCCAGCATCTGTTGCTGCCCACCCTGCAAGGACATCCCGCATGACGCTGACGCCGCACCGGATTCTCGCCGCCTGCCTGTGCCTCGCCGCCTCGTTGCCCGCTCTGGCCGCCACGAAGGAGGCACCGGTGGCGCCGACCCCGGCACAGATCATGGCGCTGCGCACGGTTGCCGACCCGCAGATCGACCGTGACGGCGCGTGGATCGCCTACACGGTCGGCACGCCGCAGGCCGAGGGCAAGCCGCCGCGCAGTCGGATCTGGCGGGTAGCGGCCAGTGGCACGTCGCCCGCGCACGAACTGAGTGCCCCCGACACCGTCAGCGACGAGCATCCGCGCTGGAGTGCCGACGGGCATCTGGATTTCATCTCGAACCGGACGTTACCGGCCGCCGACGCACATCCCGGCCTGGCCGATGCGCAGGTGTGGCGCATCGACGCACGCGGCGACACAGCCACGCCGCTCACCCGCGCCAGCGGTGCGGTGAGCGCCTTCGAGGTGTCGCGCGACGGTACGCGCGTGGCGTATCTGGCTGCGGACGCAGATGCTGCCGCCACCGTCGCTGCACGCGCCGCCAAGGACGATGCGGTAGTGGTCGAGCGTCCTGCGTCGTTCACCCGGGTGTGGCTGCGCGAGCTGCGCAGCGGCGACACCCGCGCGCTGACCGCACCCGGCCTGCAGGTCCACGACCTGGCCTGGTCGCCGGACGGGCGCACGCTTGCGCTGCGCGTGTCCGATGGCGCCACTCTCAACGACTATTGGTACCGCTCAAGGGTGGTGCTGGTCGATCCCGCCACCGGCACGCTGGGGCAGGTGCTGGAACCGCGTGCTTCGGCCCATCCGCTGCAGTGGTCATCGGATGGAAGTCGGCTGCTTTATGGACACCTGGGCGAGCACGGCATGGTTGCCGACGTGACCGTGCACGAGATCGCCACGGGCAAGCGCGTGGTGCTTGGTGCGGACTGGAACGGCACGTTGTGGCTGGCGCGCTGGCAGGACGACCGCCGTCTGCTCGGCCTGGGCCAACGCGGCGTGCGCGGCACGTTCCTGCAGCTGGATGCGGCGACCGGCCGCTGGCAGGAAGTGGCGCGCCCGCAGATTCCGTACGCCGCTTTCACCACCACCGCCAGCGGCCGCAGCGCGTACATCGGCATCGGCGACGCGCAGCCAGCGGAGGTGTGGGTGGAGAACGGCGGCACGCTGGGCGCACGCACCGAACACCATCCGGAAGTGGCCGGCTGGGCCCACGGACAGGTGCGCGAGCTGACCTGGACCTCCTCACGCGACGGCCTGCCCATCACCGGCCTGCTGGTCACCCCGCCAGGCTGGGAACGCGGCACGCCGCTGCCCACCCTCGTGCAGGGCCACGGCGGCCCGGCGTGGGCGTGGTGGTCGGGCTGGCTGGGCTCGTGGCACGACTGGGCGCAACTGCTGGCCACGCACGGCTATGCGGTGTTCCTGCCCAACCCACGTGGCTCTGAAGGCGCCGGCCATGCGTTCACCGAGATGGCGCGCAACGATTGGGGCGGTGGGGATTTCCAGGACATCCTGGATGGCGTGGACATGCTGGAAAAGGAGGGTGTGGTCGACCCGCAACGGCTGGCGATCGGCGGCTGGAGCTACGGCGGTTACTTGGCCGCATGGGCGGTGACCCATAGCGATCGCTTCAAGACCGCGATCGTCGGCGCCGGCGTGATCGACATCGGCGCGATGGCGCTGACCACCGACACCCCCGACTATCTGCCCGGCTACTTCGGCGACCCGCTGGCCAACCGCGCCGCCTATGACGCGCACTCGCCGATCCGCTACGCCGACCGGGTCAAGGTGCCAGTGCTGATCCTGCACGGCGAGCAGGACAAGCGTGTGCCGCTCTCGCAAGGGCAGATGTTCCACCGCGCGCTGCGTTTCAATGGCACGCCGGTGGAGATGGTCACCTATCCGCGCGGGCCGCACTGGTTCTTTGAAACCGCACACGGCCGCGATGTACAGCAGCGCGTGCTGGACTGGCTGCATGCGCAGCTGGGCGCGGAGCGGCCGCAGTGACGGCCGCTGCGGAGATCGCCTTCATCGGTGGCGGGCACATGGCGCGCTGCCTGATCGAGGGCTTACTTGCGCAGGGGCGTGAGCCGTTGCAGATCGCAGTCGCCGATCCCGTGCCTGGCATTCGTCAGTCGTTGGCGGAGGACCTGGGCGTGCGCGTTTTCGAACATGGCGCCGAGGCCGCCGCTGTCGCACCGCTGTGGGTGCTGGCGGTGAAGCCGCAAGTGGCGCACGCGGCCTGCGAAGCGCTGGCTGGCGTTGCCGCGCAGGTGCGTCCGCTGATCGTATCGATCATGGCCGGCATCACCCACGCACAGTTGCAGCAGTGGCTGGGCATCGACACGATCGTGCGCAGCATGCCCAACCAGCCCGCCGCGATTGGTGCGGGTATCACTGGGCTGCATGCGGCGGCATCGCTTGGTGTCCAAGCGCGCGTCCAGGCCGAAGCGGTGTTCATCGGTGCAGGTGCCACCGTGTGGCTGGAACAGGAATCGCAGATGGACACCGTCACCGCCGTGGCCGGTAGTGGCCCGGCATATCTGTATCTGCTTGCCGAGGCGCTGGAGCAGGCGGCCTGCACCCGTGATCTGTCGCCTGAGAACGCCCGCGCGCTGGTAGTACAGACGCTGCTGGGGGCCGCACGCATGCTGCAGGTGTCCGGCGAGGCACCTGCGCAGCTGCGGCAGCGCGTGACCTCGCCGGGAGGCACGACGCAGGCGGCCATCGAGGCGCTTGAAGTGGGTGGATGGCACGCGTTGGTCGATCAGGCGGTGGACGCGGCCCGTGCACGAGGGAGGGCGTTGGCCGTGCAGCCCGGCTGAGGCCCGTCAGCCTCCCTGCGGCAGCGGCGCCTCCTGCGCGATCAATCCCCGCTTACGCAGCTCCTGCCAGAAACCGGCCGGAATCACCGCAGCGGCCAGGGCAAGGTTTTCGGCGATGCGGCTGGGCTGGCTCGCCCCAGGAATGACCGCCGCCACGGCCGGATGGGCCAGCGAGAACTGCAGTGCGGCCGCGCGGATGTCAACCTGGTACGCGTCACAGACGCCGCGCAATGCCGCCACGCGGGCGAGGATCTCCGGGGTGGCCTGCTGGTACTCGTAGTGCGCACCGCCGGCCAGGATGCCCGAGTTGTACGGACCACCTACGACAATCCCCAGACCACGCGCAGCGCTGGCCGGCATCAGCGTCCTGAGGGCGTCGGCATGGTCGAGCAGCGTGTAACGCCCGGCGATCAGGAAGCCGTCGGGATCAGATTGCTGCAATGCCATCTCACACGGCTCTACCCGGTTCACGCCCAGGCCCCAAGCCTTGATGACGCCTTCCTCGCGCAGGCGGGTCAGCGCCTTGGCGGCGCCGTTCATTGCAACGTCGAACACCTCGTGCCAGGTCTCGCCGTGGAAATCCTTGGCTGGGTCGTGGATCCAGACGATATCCAGGCGGTCGGTCTGCAACCGCTTCAGGCTGGCCTCGATCGCGCGCAGCGTGCCGTCGGCGGTGTAGTCGTAGACGATCTTGTTGGGCAGGCCGTGTTCGAACAGGCCGCCCTTCTCGCCAAGGTCGCGCCGGGTGGTGTCTTCCACCTCGTCCAGGATCAGGCGGCCGACCTTGGTGCTCAGCGCATAGGCGTCGCGCGGATGGTGCGCCAGCGCCTGCCCCAGGCGGATCTCGGCCAGGCCGGCGCCGTACATGGGCGCGGCATCGAAGTAGCGGATGCCCTGCTGCCAGGCGGCTTCGACGGTATCCAGAGCTTCCTGGGTGGGGATGTTGCGGTACATGTTGCCCAGCGGGGCGGTGCCAAACCCCATCGGGGTGGGAACGGAAATGCGCATGCGTGTCTCGGGGGAGAAGGGGAAAGGAGGGGCAGCGGCGCGTGGGTTCATGCCGCTGTTGGCACCGCGATCGATGCGATTGCTGATTCAGGCGCTGCAGCCGGGGAATGGAAGATCGGCAGCACGTACTCGGAGATTTCATGCAGCGTCTCCTCGAGCGGGCGCTGGTTGCGACGCAGGTGCAGGCCGATGTGATCGACGCCGGCGGCACGCATCGCCTGCAGTTCGGCGATCAGCGCGTGGCGACCACCACTGAAGCCGAACCGCCAACGCTGCATGGGTGCATCCGGACGCGCGTCCAGCTCAAGATGGATGAAGCTGGCGTAGGGCTTGTTCCCGGCGACGGCACGCCATGCGGCCACGCGCTGCGCGTGAATCTCCGGCGTCCCCGGAAACGCCAGGCTGCCGTCCATGTGCTGGCCGATCCACGCGGGCGTCTGCTGGGCCAGGCCGGCCACCAGCAGCGGCAGCGGCGATGCCTGTCGGGGCAGCAGATCAAGCGGCTCGGGCAAGCGCGTACGCGCGTGGTCGCGCAGCATCGCCACCTGATCGCGGAAGTTGCTGCCGCGACCGGGGAAATCGCGTCCGAACAGCGGGTATTCCACCGGTCGGTCGCCGCTGGCCACGCCCAGCAGCAGACGGTTGCCACTGAGCTGCTGCACGGTGGCGGCGGCCTTGAGGGTGAGCAGCGGTTCGCGGATCGGCAGGACCACCGCGGCAGTGCCAAGCAGGATGTCGCGGGTGATCCCGGCGAGATAGCCGAGGTAGGCAAACACCTCGAACACCTGCGCCGCATCGCCGAAGGACGGGTCGTAGACCGGCACGTCGCGGATCCACAGGGCACGGAAGCCAAGCCGGTCAACCAGGCGGCCGAGCTCGGCATGGCGCTGCATGTCCGGTTCGCCGGGAAGGCGGCCGCTGTTGCGCCGTGCCCGCTCGCCGCCGGGTGTCCAGTCATTGTCCAGCGGCGCTTCCAGCCCGATGCTGAAGCCACCGGCGGTGAGGCGGGCGAGGGCAGGAGGCGTGTCGAGGTGGACGGGCGCGATGTTCAAAGGGAGATCCAGTCGGGGGAGACGGCGGCAGGTGCCGGTGCTACGGCAGGCGCACAGTCTGTTCCGTGGACTCTTTCGGAATAAGGGGCCAATCCACAAATTTCCTTTGCGGTTGGATCAACAATGGAGCCCGGTTCCCCGGTCCAGCTGCCGATAGCCGATGGCCTCGGCCACATGCGATGTGGCGATGTCGGCCTGTCCGTCCAGATCGGCCACGGTGCGTGCCACGCGCAGGATGCGGTGCAACGACCGGGCCGAAAGCTGCAGGCGCTCGACCGCCTCTTCCAGCAGCGCCCTGTCGCTTTTGGATAGCCGGCAGTGCTGCGCAAGCTCGGCGGGAAGCAGCTGCGCATTCGGTTTCCCACTGCGGGCCAACTGCACCCTGCGCGCCGCAACCACGCGCGCACGCACGGCCTCGCTGTCCTCGCCGTGCGGTTGCTCATCGCGCAGCTCCTGCGGTTCCAGGCGCGGCACCTCCACGTGCAGGTCGATGCGGTCCAGCAACGGGCCGGACACGCGGCCGCGATAGCGCTGGATGCTCTCGGCCGCACAGCGGCAACGTCCGCTCCGGTCGCCGGCCCAACCGCAGGGACACGGATTCATGGCCGCAACCAACTGGAAGCGTGCAGGGAAGATCTCGGTGCGCGACGCCCTTGCGACGACGACCTGCCCACTCTCAAGCGGCTCGCGCAGCACCTCCAGCGTGTGCCGGCTCCATTCGGGCAATTCGTCCAGGAACAGCACGCCGTTGTGGGCCAGCGATATTTCCCCGGGGCGCGGATAGGTGCCGCTGTCAATTGTCAGGAAAACCGCGACTTAGGCCTTTACAGGTCCTGAGTCTTGGGCGATTCTAGCGCCTGAATGGTGCGACAGAAGTTCATAAATAACGCGACTGCGTGGCAAATGGCGATATATGACGCGACTGAGTTCCGCTTCGCCCGTCCGGGCGCTGAAAAATAGCCGCCGCGCCCTGACCGGGAAGGTCACTTTGGGCGGCGGTGAGATGGCCGGCTTTGAATCCTCGCTGGAGCGGGACTGGCTGAGGCTGCTCGATTTCGATCCCAACGTCATCGCGTTGCGAGAACAGCCCTTCACGATCTACTACGAATCTGAAGGGCGGCGCACCCGGTACACGCCGGACGTCCTGGCCGAGTACTCGCAGGCCGGGCAGGCCAAGACTGTGGTCTACGAGGTCAAGCCGCTGGAGACCCTGCGCTCGGACTGGCAGCTGCTGCGGCCGCGGTTCAAGGCGGCGGTACAGCATTGTCGGGCCCAGGGCTGGCAGTTCCGAATCGTGACCGAGCGGCACATCCGGACCCCTCTGTTGGCCAACGCCACCTTCCTGCGTCGATACAGATCCATGACTCCGCTGTTGGTTAAGCAGGCGCAGCTGAAGTACACCGCGACGGTGCTGGGCCCAACGACCCCTCAGGCACTGCTGGCCGCCGCCTACTGGCCGGTCGACGAGCAGGCCCAGGCCATTCCTGCCCTGTGGCAGCTGGTGGCCAGCGGTGAAATCGAGGCTGACCTGAGCAAGCCGCTCACCATGGCCACCCCCATCCGCTTGAGAGGCTGACACGTGTCACTGTCCAACTTCTTCAAGGTAGAGCCTGGTGCCCAGGTCTTTGTTGGCCCGCGCAAGTATCGGGTGACCCACATGCTGTCCATCGACAGCGTGTTGGCTGAGGACATGGAGACGGGGGCCAGCGCTAGGCTCAGGATCGAGACGCTGTCCACGATCGTCTCTGCCGAGGACGCCAGCGATGCCGGCGGCTTCCCGATTCACCAGTATTCCAAGGAAGAGTGGTCGGTCGCGCAGAAGCGATTTGAAGCGCTGCGGCCGATGATCGATCACCCCATCAGAAGTCGTACTGAAGTCGAAAAGCTGGCCAAGGCGGCCGGCGTCCACGTGGCCACCTACTACAAGTGGCTCGCGGCCTATCATGACGCCGGCCATGTTGCCGCCCTTGTCCCGCGCAAGCGCGGAGCCGCCAAGGGCCAGAAGCATCTGGCCGCTGATCAGGAACTGGTGATCAGCTCCGTCGTCGAGGACATGTATCTCAAAAAGCAGAGACACTCGCCCAAAGAAGTCGTGGACGAAGTGCTCCTGCGCTGCAAGCGCGCCAAGATCACCCCCCCAGCTCCCAGCACCATCCGTCGACGTCTGAGAGAACTGTCGCCGGCGATGACGCTGCGCCGGCGCGGCTTCAAGGACAAGGCCCGAGACGTGTACGAGCCCATTCGTGGCTCGTTCCCGGGTGCTGACTTCCCATTGTCAGTCGTCCAGATCGATCACACCCCGCTCGACGTCATCGTCCTTGATGAGGTCCACCGCAAGCCGATCGGTCGCCCGTGGCTGACGTTGGCGATCGACGTTTACAGCCGGATGATCGTGGGACTCTACGTCACCCTGGACAAGCCGTCGGCGACATCCGTGGCCATGTGCATTTCCCACGCCATGACGCCGAAGAGCGATTACCTGGCGGCTCTTGGAGTGGAAGGCAACTGGCCGGTATGGGGTCAGATTGGCACGCTGCACGCCGACAACGCCAAAGAGTTCAAGTGCAAGGCGGTTACCCGCGGCTGCCAGGCCAACCACATCGACATGCAGTGGCGGCCGGTCAAGAAGCCTCACTATGGGGCACACATCGAACGGTATATGGGCGTGGTGGCGACCGAGCTCAAGAAGGTGCCCGGTACCACGTTCTCCAACACCCAGCAGCGCAAGGGTTATGACTCCGAGAAGGAAGCTGTGTGCACGATGAAGGAGGTCGAGGCCTATCTGGTGGAATTCATCGTCAACAACTATCACCAGCGCAGCCACAGCCAGCTTCAGGAGGCCTCGCCGACGCGTATCTGGCAGCAGGGCATCGTTGGCACGTCCGAGCGGCCGGGCATTGGGGCAATGCCGATTGTCGGTGATCCCGAGCGGATTCGGATGGATTTCCTGCCGTACTTCGAGATCACGATCCAGCGGTCGGGCGTTCGCCTTGAGAACGTCTTCTACTATGACCCGGTCCTGGACCCGTACATCGGCGCAACCATGCCCGATGATCCCAATACGAAGCAAAAATTCATCTTTGCGCGGGACCCGCGCGACGTCAGCCAGATTTATTTCCTGGATCCCAAGGCGGATCGGTACACCCCAATCCCCTATCGAGACCTGTCCCATCCTCCTGTATCAGCGTCTGAGCTGAGAGAGGTGACCAAGGCACTTCGCGCGGAGAACAAGGACGAAGTGGACGAGCACCGCATCTTCAGCAGCATCCAGCGCAACCGTGACCGGATCAACGCCTCGACCGAGTCGACTAAGGCTGCCCGTCGCCAGGCAGCGTCGCGGCCCAAGGCAAAGCCCGTGCCTGCCCAGGTGCCCGCGGCAGCCCAGCCCCCGGCGAACGAGCGCGCCGCTGAGCCGGCTCTCAGCATCTTTGACCAGGAGCTGGAAGAGTTTGAAGTAGGAGAGCTGAACTGATGAGTGCCTACCCCCACCTCCTGCCCCAGGTCGCGGAGCGAATGGAGGACTCGGAGTCCGAGCGCATCGAGTTTGCCCGCAGCGATCGGTGGATMGCGTATCCGGTCGCAAAGGTTGTGATTGATGAGCTTGATCAGATCATTGCCTACCCAACCACTCAGCGGCCTCCCTGCCGGTTGATCGTGGGCCGGGGTGATAACGGAAAGACAGCCATCCTGCGTCAGTTCCGGCAGCGACATCCGATCACCATCCGCGAGGACGGTAGCCCCAATTCACCGGTGGTCGCCATCGGCATGCCGGCAACCCCGGACCTTTCCCAGATATGGTCGGAGATCCTGCAGTCCTGCGCCATCACGCATCGTCGTGGTGACCCTGCCCATGCCAAGTACGCTCAGGTGGTTGGAGCCTTGAGATACATCAAGGCGCGGGTGCTGTTGATCGACGAGTTCAACAACATCGTGAATGCTAGGAAGGAGGCTGCGGACGTCCTGGCTGGCCTGCGCAAGCTCAGCAACGATCTGAACCTGAGCATCGTCGCTGCGGGAACCGAGTCTGCCATCAACGCGCTTTCTTTCGATCCGCAGATGCGATCGCGCTTCAAGCCATTGGCCCTGACCCGATGGAGCCTGGATCTGCCTTATCTGTCTTTCTTGAAGACGTACGAAAGGCTCCTGCCTCTGCGGACAGCATCGAACCTGGCTGGCAAAGATTTGGCCCAGGTGATCTTCAATGCCGGCGGCGTGGCCATTGGGGGCACCGTCTCTCTGATCAAGGAAGCTGCGGTTACCGCGATCCGGTCGGGTCAGGAATGCATCACTCCAGCGACCATCCTGGATACCCAAGAACGCCTGCGCCAGAACTACGAGGGCGTTGTCGCCTCGACCTGACCATGCACATCGGATGGCCGCCGCTGGCTGGGAATGAGCTACTGAGCTCGTATCTTTCCCGCGCGGCCATCGGTCGTGGAATGAGTGCACAAAGCCTGACCTCGCTAGTCTGCCCTGGGCACTCCATCTGGACCCGGGATGTAGACACCAATGCCCGAGTGGATACGTTGAATGTATTGGCTGCAGCGATCGGCGTGCCCACATCCCGCATTCGGGGCATGACGCTAGCGGGACTGAGCCATCCAGAGCCGGACGGGCCTGGTTGGCAGGGAACCCATCACTGGGTGACCTCAATCGGTGTCTACCATCGGTCCAGGCGGCGCCACGGATTGTGTTTCTGCCCCGTCTGTCTCGATGAGCGCCCGTTCTTTCGCCGCGAGTGGCGCTTGGCCTTCTGGACAGTGTGTCCGCAGCATCAGGTATTGCTGCACGATGCCTGCCCTTCATGCGGCGGTACCGTGGAGCCGCATCGTCAGCAGTACGACCTGCGCCTGTGTTCACGGTGTAACCGGTCTCTGGTCTCTGGGGACTGCGTGGTCGCGGTCCCCTCCTCCATGCAGGGGAAGTTGTACAGGGCATGCGTGCAGCCTGGCTTCACCCAAAACTGGCGGGTAACCCGATGCACCGGTCGGGACTTTCTCCTTGCGATGGACGCACTGCTTTCTGGCTTCGGTAGCGCTCGCCTGCCGGACATCAACGGCGGACGGCAGTGTCGGGAGAGACTGGAAATGCGCCGAGTGGGCCTGCGAGATGCCGATCTTCGGCTGCTGGATACGCTGTGCCGGGCTTGGCCACTGTCGCTTCATGCTGGTTCCCGGCAGTATCATGTGACCCAGCGAAGTTTCAGACAGCAGTGTCCGGAATGGCTCGCACAAGAGATTGGCCAGTTGCCGGCCGGACGCATCAATGGCCAGGCCAACGCGGGTCGGCGAGCAGTGCGTATTGCGGCTGAGGCAGAACAATGGCGGAAACCTGGATGGCGCTCGCTACGCGCAAGTACGCTGCTGAAGATGATTACTCCTCTCAATGAGCACTGACAATTACGGCCGCCGTACCTGTGATGGGTGTTATACCCCGATCGTGAACGCGCACCGCGTTCACAACAAGTCCGAGTATTGCCAGAAGTGCTACAACGACCAGTTCGCCAAAGGCATATGCCCTGAATGCAGTGGACCGACGCGTTATCAYGTGTCTGAGTCGTCGATACCGCCTTGCGGTAAATGTCTCCGGCAGAAGCGCCCGTGTGGTCGGTGCAAGCGGCCTACGCCTCGTGCCGCGCGCATCTTCGAGGTCGAAGTTCCCGGTATGGGAGAGGAGGCGGGTCCCGGAACGCTGAGCATGGTGGTGTGTGCCAGATGCGTCCGATACTTCCGGGCACCCGAACCCTGTGATCTGTGTGGAGAGCCGAGCTCTGACCTAGCGCGTGCGTCTCATCTGGAAGAAGGGGTGCGCGCCTGCCCCAGGTGCCGTACTGCAGATACCCACGCCACCTGTTGCCTGTGCCGCAAGTACAGGAAGATCGAGACAACCGTCGATGGGCTTAACCATTGCAAGGCTTGCTCAGGTCCGACTGCGGCTTCCCATGCGTGCCCAGGCTGCGGGCTCACGGTTGCTGGTAGTGGCCAGTCCCATTGCGACGATTGTCTGATCCTGTCGCGCCTGGATCGTGAGGTGGAGCTGCGCTTGCCGCTTTTCGAGCAACCTTGGCTGGCCCGCCTATACAAGAATTTCGCCGAGTGGAGTGCCAACCGGGGCGTTCGCACACCGCGGCTGCCGGCGAACGTTACCAAGGCGGTGGACTTCTTCCTGATACTGGACCGGGTCAAGGATCTTCGTCAGCCGCTGACTGCCGATGCGATGGTCAAGGTATTCAGCTCCAAGGAGCTGCGCTCTAACTTGAATGCGGCGACCTTTCTGCAGCAGCAGTTCGGCTTCATCATTGATGGCAAGGCCCGCGCCGAAGGGCAGAGTCACGCAATCATTGAGGACAAGTTGGCTGCAGCTGCCGGCACACCTTGGTACACCTATTTGGCCTCCTACCGTGCCTGGCTGGCGGATAAGCCTGCGCGCACGGTGGCCCAGTACATGGGCGTCGCCGAGGCCTTCTGCCGGCAGTTCCAGATCAGTGGCCCATTTTCGCAGCAGGAACTGGTTGAGTTCCTTGCGTCCAAGCCGGGCGCTCGGACCAACCTCGGCCCCTGGGTCAGCTTCGCTCAAAAGCAGCTCGGCTGGCCTGTCACCTTGCCACCAAAGGTGATCCCGCCCCCCGCGCTACGGACGGACGCTGCCCGTCTCAAGAAGCTGCTGGGCGCGATCGGGGACGCAGCTGAGGCGTCCACTCAGGACCTCGAGGACGTTGTGGCGCTGGCATTTGGCTTCAATAGGCGCGAGTTGGCCAAGGAGGTGCTGGGCAGGTCCGGGGAACGTCATCTGCAGACCCGCAATGGTCCGGTAGAAATCCCGAACGCCATGGCGGGCCTGGTCGCCACGTGGCTCCAACGACGAGGCAAGTTGGCGTAAGCGCGGTGGGGTACTTGGCCAGCGGGGCTTCTCCTTCACTGGTACGGGGCACGCCGGCCCTACAGATCACTTCACAGCGCTGCCGGCAACTTGCCTGCTACCGGACACGGACTTGAAAAAGGCTATCAACCAGTCTTTGTCCCATTTCTTCTTGTGCTCTCTCTTCTTGCCGTCGTCCTGGCCCTCATCCTCATCCTCATCCTGTGAAACATAGCGATGGGTGAAGCAGTACGCCTTCATGGATGCGGTGCGGAAATGGTCCTCGAGGTTGCTCCCCCTGGCGCTGAAGATGACATTCAGCGCTCTGGAGATTTGAGCATCCGGGTCAGATCCATCGTCAATCACCAGTGGGGTCATTGCGCCCTGCCGGGTCTGGATCTCGATCCAGAAGCCCGTTCTTCCATCTGACAGCGTCACACCCACGACCAGCGCGCCTCGCTCCAGTCCTCCGGACCGCCTGCCTTCCTGATGGAGGAACGCCCATCCCTTACGAACCCGCTGGTCGTAGTTGACTGCCCGTTCCAGTTCATCCAGGAAGTTCCAGCAGACGCATGACCCAATCGGCACGCGTTGGGTCGAATCCTGAGGGTAGACCAGGCTGAAGTCAGCAATGGCACCTTCAGCCTTGATCGCCTCCAGTACCTCGAGAAGCGCCACAAAGTTGCTCTCGGACGCGCGGCTCTTCAGTCGGGCGTCGAGCGCGCTCTTGGAGTCCTTGGCACCATCGCGGTCGCCGAACGAGCCGTCCTCGGTACTGGTATTAGGTCCCGGGGCCCTTGGCTCGGTGTACACCGCACTGTGGTCCTTCACCAAGTCAAAGCGCGGAGGGGCATTGACCCACTCGAACGTATCGCTGGGCTCGTCGAACGCCTGGTGGTTGGTTGAGCCATTGTGGCCATCGTTGTCCTGCATGCCATTCGGCCGCTTTGGGCCGCGGTCCGGCGCGCCACTATAGGGGCGAGGTCCGTCCGAATGCTCGAGATCACCGTCCCGGCCGCCATCGTTGACTAGGATGTCGCCCATCTCTGGAAAGTCACGTGGTAGCGAAAACCCGAGGAATGAGGTGACAAGGAACGTCTTGCGAGGTCGACCGCCCCTATGTGGGGTCAGGTAGTACCCCATTACCTTGCCGCTGTAGGGGCCAAGGTCTGGATCCATGGGTATCTGCGCATTGGAGTACCACGAGAAATCACCACCGAACGCGGCGTCGTTCTGCGCTTTGAGCATCGGTGTATAGAGCGCATTGGCCGTGGCCTTGCCGTACGGGTAGAAGTGCAGCAGTGCAACAGATACGGCATCCGCCTTACGCATCCCTCGTTGCATCACTAGATGAAAGCAACGAGGGTCCTGCATTTCGCGCGTCCAGTTTCCAGCGAACTCCTTGTCCAGGAAGATCACCCTGCCGGCAGTTTCATCCCAAATCCCGGCGGTGAACACGGACGCCAGATAGGTAGAGCGGGCATAGAAGGTCCGGAATATCACGCTCCGCGGAATCAAAAACTCGATCCCACTGGCGGAGTCTTCTGCCATCAACACCCCGCTGCGGAAGCGGACGCTGTGCTCGAGGTGAAGCTGGCTGGTCGGAACCGCCTTGATGGGGAAGTCCCCGTGCTTGCCGATGACTGTGTCGAGCTGGATGTTGCGCCCGTACTTGCCAGAGCCTTCCGCGTTCGACAAGGCATCGCCCAGGGAGAGTTCCCGGCTGGGAAGCACGCCTACGCGCTTGCCGTCACGGTAGACGTAACCAATGCGGATCGAAGGCAGGGCACCGACCAGGACCCTAGCTACGAAGGGCATCTGCTCCGAATAGCCGAACAGCTTGGCGATCTGATCCGGCGTTGCCTTGGCCGGATCTTTGATGTCATCGGGTAGGGGTGCCAGATAGCAGCACACCGACGTCGACGTAGAGCCCTTATGGGGCTTGGTGTAGCGATCAATCCATCGGATGAAATACAGCCGCGAATCGCCGGGGTAGTCCTTGAAGTCCATCGTGTGCCAATCGATACGTAGCAACGCATCAATAGCGGCACCGATGGCAGTACCTTTAGAGTGGCGGGCCTCGTGGAATAGGTGTGCCGCCAGCCAGTGTCTCACCAAACAAGCTGACGCCCGCCAAAAAGGGGGCGGCTCTCAATTTTTGCTCCGGCTAACTAGCATCGTCAACGCACGGCGGCAACATGATGTTGCCAAACCATGGCTAACGCAAAGTGCAGGACGCAGAACATGCCCTACGCCCCGCAATAGATCGTTCCAGCTCCGAAGCTCACTTAACCGATGTGCCAGATACAGTGCCCCGAGGTCCGGCGCTGCTGTCGGTCTTGGACAGCAGGTCATTTAAGTCGTCGAGGACCCCCGGCGTGGCCGGATCCGCCTCCAGCAACTTCAGGATGGCCTCAATTTCGGCTAACAGATCTTTGAGACCTTGCTCGCCGGAAAGCCCATTCGACAGCGTCTTCCACTTAAGAATAAGCCTGTTAACGTCTCTCTCGAGAGCATGGCCGCGAGCCTTGATCTTAACGTTTGCAATAGCGTCAGCGATCCTCTTTCCCAAATCTGACATGGCAGCGCTCCTTCACTTGAGTACGACGAACAACATCTCATAGGGATTGCGGCTAGGCTACGTACTGCGATGTACCCACCACCCTCGTTTCCCATTAGAGTCTGCTACTGAGTCATGCGTTTTGCGTCAAATCCGCTGACGTCAAATTCGGCCATGACCGAGCCTTGCTGATACACATTGAACTCCACTCGGAGGCGCTTGGCTTTACCCAGCTTACTCGTGAGGGTCTTGTATCCCGGGATGAAGACCATCTCGCTGCTGTTGTCGGATGGCTCAGTTCCGGTGAAGGTTTTGGCGGACTCATCGTCGAATCGGATGCGCACGGGGCAGGAGCTGAAGCTATGGCACAGGATCTGCCCCTTCTCGATGCTGACCATTACATCGTTGCCCCATCGAGGGTGACGCCTCATCGTGAGCTCTGCCTTCTGGCGGCCTGAGTAGGGGAAGTCAAAGTTGAAGCTGTTGGTGCTGGTTACCCGTGCCGTGCGGACAGGTTTTCCCGACATGTCATCCTGCTGGGTGGAA
This sequence comes from Stenotrophomonas sp. P5_A9, assembly GCF_056400525.1. Taxonomy (NCBI): domain Bacteria; kingdom Pseudomonadati; phylum Pseudomonadota; class Gammaproteobacteria; order Lysobacterales; family Lysobacteraceae; genus Stenotrophomonas; species Stenotrophomonas sp. P5_A9. The sequence continues at coordinate 43,811 of NZ_JBFULC010000002.1, read as the reverse complement.
TAGGACCACTGCAGGCCTACCGGGTTAAGCTCGGCGTGGAGTTGAGCCTCCAGCTTCGGCCGCATTGCATCAGCCTCCTTGGCTTGGGCCGAGCCGGGATGATTCTTGAGGATCAGCGTGAGGTTCGCCAAGCGTTCGGAAGTTGGCCGGGCCTGGTCCTTTGCGGCAGCCAGAAGTTCGGGCGCAGACATCTCGACCGTTGTTGCCTTCGCAGCACTCTGGTCCGATGCGTGACCGGCGGCTGCCCCGCTCTGGCTGGCAGTGCCGCGGCTTGCCGATGGAGTGGCTGCTTTCTTCTCGGGCCCCATGCCGTAGCCCAAGACCAACAGGACGAGAAGGCCGATGAGTCCAAGCACAACGAATGTTCCACAGCCCGACTTCTTCGGTGCTGGGCGCGGTGCCGGAATGGAGGTCGCAACCGGCGCTGCTCGGTTCAGATCTGAAGACGGGCCCAGCGGTGGTGGAGTTGGGATGCCAGGAGTCGGGTCGACTCCCGCGGACATCGGGAATCCACAATTCGGACAAGCCGAAGCCTGATCACTGATTTGCTTGCCGCATTCGCGGCAGTTCACCAAAGCCATGGCACCCCCTGTGCACACTTTGCCGAAAACAACGCTGTTCCAGGCCGAGATGTTGCCCTCGGCAGTCCAGCCCTACGCGAATCGTAGCAGCGCATCGGCTGACGCGGCCATAGGACATGACGTACAGAAACTATAAAAAGCGACAATGCACTTCTGCTGATGTAGGGAAAGTCACTACATCCCTAAGCGCCTTCGCAGAATGCAGGAAGACGGGTCGCTACCGGGAAAGCCCGGCCACGTAAGGAGATTGATACTTTCCTGCGGTCTTGTGATGCAGGTCATTGAGGTAGCTTAATAGCCCATCAGAGATGGCTTGTTCGTCAGCCGCCACGGACCTTCCGAAGATGCTGGACAGGGCGCTGTTGACGTCCGGACGGGCTCTTACCTTGGCCGATACATAGGCCAAGCCGAAGTGGTCGATGATGATTGCGATGGCGTCCTCCAGGCAGAGGATCTGAGCCCAGCTGAAACTTCGTTCCACCGTCCCGCCGACCTTGCACAGCGCAACCAGCGATCGCTTGTCGCCGGTGATCAGGCCGGCTCTACTGTCCTCACAGAGCGCGGCAAACAGGGCCAGCTCTCCGCCATCTATGTCCGGTGTGCCATCCAGCAGGGCGTAGTTGGCCGATTCAACCAGAACCACGACCTCGCTCGCCTGCGCTACGAGTAGGTTGAGCTGCTCAACCGCCAGCGCGCTCCCCAGTTTGGCAAGCGCCTTGGCGGGATTGGCTGCGTGCAGCTGGAACCGCAGCTGGGCCAGGATCGAAAAGTCCCCAAGCTCAACCCGCAGGGCGGTGGCCATGTCCTGAATGAGGCCGTACTGACAAAGTGCCTTGGCGGCGTCACTGTCCAAGAGGTAGTACTTGGCGCTCATCAGAATCCTTGCATGCTGAGCAGGTAGGCGCGATTGTCGTCCGTGAGCCTGTCAACATCGCAGTTGGCCAGGAAGCGATCCTTGAGCAGTTCCTTTGCGCTGGCCTGGTCTGGGAAGTAGCCAAGGGCCTGATTAGCCAACAGCCAGTCATCATGATCGCGTGCGTAGCTCAAGATGATGTGTCCTGGGTCGACACTGAGGCTGTCGCCGAGACTCATGGCCATGTTTACCAGCTGGGCAGCCGACATCGTGCCGTGGTTATCGAGGGGAAGGCTAAGTCGCCCGTTGCGTAGCATGGCCAGTGCAAACTGATCGGCCTGGCGCTCTTCTGCGTCGCCATGCTGATCCGCCTCACGCTCGATAGCCTCCGTGATGGCGTCCATTCCCTCATCGATCAGCACGCCGGTACCGGCGACGTGGCCAAGGCAGATATGGGCCAGCTCGTGGGCTAGCACGAACAGCTGCTTTGCATTCTGGCCAGACTGGAAGCCCAGGACGATCACCGGCCTGTCTTCAATCCGCATGGCCATACCGGTAATGCGCTTGCTGCCGCGGGGGAGCTCCTTCAAGAACAGCACGGGGATACCCTGCTGCCAGCAGAAATCCAGCAACGACCCGAATCCTATTGCCGCAGCCCCGGTCGAGGCACGCACCCTCTTGGACAGCTCCTTGGGGTCTGCCGGGAGCGGGTCGGYGGTGCCATCAGTGCAAAACAGCGCAAGCTTGCCCAGGGCCATGCCCAGGCTCGAGCAGACCTGCAGCTCGCTCACCAGCGTGRCAGCTCTCTTTTTGTAACGGGCAGGGCGGTTTGAGGCGAGCACTTCAAGCTCACCGCTGTCACCAAATCGGACATCCAAGCCAAGCCGTTGCTTGAGTATCGAGGCAAACTCGATAGCCCCGCTGCTTGTCTTGAAAAGTGCGTTGTCCCACCAGTCCGGTAAAAGGCGAGATACAAAACTTTTAGGGTAGCCGGCCTCGCCGAGCGCGTGATATGCGCTCTTGACCGTCACCGTTGGCGTGTTCTTGTTCATCCTTGGCCTCCATTGGGCCTAGGCCAATTCTTACATGTGGGCCCGCTGGTGGGCAAAAAGAAGCTTCGCCAGGCGTTGAGCGTGCCCGTCGGTTCCATCCCATACAGCCGACAGAGCATCCATCAACACCTTGGACTCCCCGGGATCACTGGTGCCCTCGTATGCATCAATGCCTGCGTATTTGCATAGATGCTTCAATGTCCGAGTGACGCGCTTGGGCCCACCGAACAAATTCCGGTAGACCTGAGGCTGGCCAATGCTCGCAGCGCGGGCAATCGCAGAGCTGGTGGTGAGCCCGTCTGCCTCAAACCTTCCACGCAACTCCAGAGCCAGGCTGTGCGGCTGCTTCAGACGTTTCATGCAAATAGATAATGTGAAGTGCATATAAGCATAACTATGATATCCTCCCGCTGTACACCCCTCCGCCCTGGTTCCCATGAGAGAGCTACAGATCAAACAGGCTTTGGCCGGCCATCTGGCGAGGCAATCTGCTGTCCAAGCGATCTCGCTGCTGGAAGAGCTGCGGCTGCACGGTGGGGAGGTGCGGGCCGATCTGGTGCTGGTTGAGGATATGCATTGCTTTGAGATCAAGAGCGAGGCCGATAGCCTGGCCCGGCTGATCAATCAAGGCTCTCGTTACGGCTGGGTCTTCGATCGGGTCACCTTGGTCATGGCCCCCTGCCACGTGGCCAAGGCGATGGACCTGTTGCCGCCCTGGTGGGGTGCAATGGTGGTCGACGCTGAGACGGGTACGTTCCAGTGCTTGCGCGAGGCGGGCTTGAATGTCCGGCACAAGGCCGCATCCCTCGCTTCCATCCTGAACAAGGAGGAGGCATTGGAGGTACTGCGCTTGGAAGGGCAATTGAAAGGCTGGAAGAGCAAGAGCCTGTACCTGATCCAGCAGCACATCACCGAGACGCTGAGTCTGGAGGAGATCAAGGCACACATTCGCACTGCGCTGCTCGTGCGGGCGAACAGCGCAGTGGCGCTCCACTAATACTGTTTTTTCAGCACATAGCTGATGTGATGTGTCCAGAACTCAGAGATGTGCAGATGGCCGCCGGCTTTGTTCTTCAGCGGAACGGTTGGATCGACCCGATCTGCAATCAGACGATCGCCGAATGAGAACGGGGCTCCGAGGAATTCATTGGCATACACCGTGGTCATGACCTTGGAGATGGCGATCGACTCGGCCTTGGTGGCGTTCTGGCCGCGTATGATGCGCCACTTGTCATCCAGGGCGTAGCGAATGATGACCCGATTGCCTCGCCGCTTGAGCGTCTCTTCGGACCAGTTGGGGTTGAGCGGTCCATAGTCGGCGAAGCCAATGAGCGTGTCCGGTGCCAACGCATTGATCTGCGTCCATAGCTCCCAGTCCTTGCGCTTTACTTCGCCAGCACCATTGATGTGAGCCAGCGATGCAGGGAAGGAGCCCGACGCAAGGTGCACGTGCTTGAAGCCCTGGCCCTTCAGCGCCTGCAGGGAAGCCGCCAGCACCGGTCGGTTTGCAGCAGAGATCGCCGGTGTCTGGCCCAAGTCGACGATGAGTCGCTCCACCCGTTGTCGTAGTCCGGGGACTTCAAGGGCGGCCTTAACAATTGGGATTGCGTCTGGCGCATCGCCTGGCTCAGCCAGGCGCAGACGAAGGGCAATCTTCCTGTTCCCTAGGGATGGCCCAATGGCCGGGAAGTCCTTTGCCGCGGTGACGGGGTTGAGGACCGGCGTGACCAGCTTGCCTGAGCCGCCTACCACCTTTAAGAACTCGTTGAGTTCCTTGATGCGGCTGGCATTGAGGTCGCCATCCGGATTGGAGTAATCAATCAGCGCTGGCTGCTTCCATACATCAGCATAGGATTCGAGCATGGATGCGTGCTGCCCAGGCAAGCGAACCTCGATGCACGGCAGGGTTCGCCCCACCACTGGAGCAACCAGCTCGGACAATGCGCGCTGCTCGAATTTCTGCCACTTGATGATCGGAACATATTGCGGATGCGTGTCGAATCGAGCCGCCATGGCCCCCTCCTTGGCAGTTAATATGTCCTGGCGAGCCATTGGTGGACATCGCCAGCAATATCACTCCTGAAGGAAACTCCCTCCATGGAGTAGCCCAGATACTCTTAGGGTTTTGAGAAAGAGTCAAATCACCCGACCCAAAGACCGAGCGCCATTTCATTTAGACAAATGCCGGCTTCTCTCCATGCTCTTCAGCTGGCAAGCCCGTAACCCCGCACCGGTGCCCAATGCAATTGACACGGAGTGTGTGATGTCCGCAGCGGTACGCCACCGCCCAAAAATTTTAGGCTGGAAGCCGTAAGCCGCAGCAGTGGTACGCCGTTGGTTGCTCCGGCGGGGGGGGTGACGAACGTCTGCGGGGACGGATCATGCCTGGGCAACGGGAGTCGGCCTCAAATTATTGCGTCAAGTACTGAGGGCGCAGTTCTGTGATAAGTAGCTCCTGATCCCTAAACGTTTTGGGTCAGGACAGGCATCGGCAACCATCCACCGCAAGCAGCGTGCTTGGAGGCCAATCCGTCTTGAGCCAGGTTGTAGTAATCACAGGTCGCCAGGCGCTGGTGTATCCAGCGCCTGAGTACCCACCATCATTGGCTCTGTGGCGACACCTCCTTCGTCAGGATGGGAGGTCGACGGAACTCGATGCGGATGTCCAGGCATCCGGACTGCTGATAGTCCGTAATCTTGAGGATGTGCCCGTCCTTCAAGGCTTGCTGGGCAAGCGCGAGAAGCGTTTGGTGCTCTGAGGCGTCCTTGCATGCTACCAGGACGGTGTCCTGCCTGAAGCATGTTGCACTCAATTGTTTGATGGATGTTGCTGCCGCTGCTGCGGTCTCAAGGTTGCTATTTGATTTCATAGGTTTCTCCTGTTCGAATTCAAAGCCGATGTGCTGGCCTCAATATTTAGGGGAGAATTATTTTTCTGTAACAACTCTGCTGCTATCGGCTGGATCAGTTGTCATACGACCGACATCCCAGTCCGAGAGGACAGTCGCTTGCAAACCCGAACCTCCTGCCGGCGGGCCTCGCTTCGAGATGCACTCATTGAGTGCATCTGGGTGAAGCGGGTTCAATCTGATCCCTCTATGTATCACCGGTCGTGCTCGTCATCTTCTCGACTTCCGAGTGTCGGCCCACGCCAGACACTGCGATCCTCACGATGAGCAGGGGATTGGGCACGTTCTTGAAGAGGTTCCAGAAGTTGCTCCAGCGAAGAGCTCGTCCGGATCTTGAAGCTATCGTCGCTTTTGGCCACGGCAAGCCAGGTCGCATCCCTTCCACCTCCGCCTTGCTTGCGATACGAGGCCAGCTTGCGCAGGTACGCCTCAAGATCACCGGGCGGCAGGCCAATCTTCTTCTTGGCTTCTGGAGATTTGTCGCCGACCAGACCCACGAGGCCCAGGATCAGGCGATGGCACTCCATCTCAACCTTGGACTTACCCAAGCCCAACGCGGATGCATAGGCCACAGCGAACAGATCGATTCCATCGGACGTTGACCGGCTGAAACACAACATGTGGGCCCTGCGGGAGGCGACCTTCAGCAGCGTGTCACTATCAAAGGCCTGCAGCGCTTCCTTGCTCCATTTCTCCTTCTCCGAGTCGATGGTCCCCTCCTCGCGCTTGAATTCCAGGGCCAGGCACCAGTCCGCCCCGACCACGAGGTCACCGAACGTCCCGTCCAACGGAGTTTGCTGGAATAGATTGGCTGGCATGAAAATTCCGGCCTTCCCGCATTCAACGCCCAGCGCGAAGACGAACGCGCCCAGGATCTGGTTCTCATACGGTGTACCCATGCTGTCGCACTTCCCTGTTCCAAAGTGATTCTCTGATCCTAGCGATTAGAGCTTTCAGGGACTGTAGGGCGGTTCCTTACAGGCGCAGCCAGCGCCTCGCCACCGCCACGAGTTGGGGGTACGGCCTTTGGTGGGCGTGACATCGAGGGAGTACGCTGCGCCTTGCATCGTCCTTCGGCGGACTGTCAGCGTGCGCGGACAGTCCCGGCGCCGACGCAATCTCAAGCTGTGCGACGCCGGATACTGACAATCGCTTAGGCAACCACGAGATGGGAGGGGATCATGGAACGAGGAAGCTGGGTGGTGGTGCGAGCGTATGGTCCAGCTGCGTCGCTGCTTGTGCTGGCGGCGCTATGTGCAGCGATGCTGTCGGCATGGCCCCAGCGACCCCTGCTGGCGGGCCTGGAATCCATGGCCAGCTTGGTGCCGGTGGGGCTAGTGGCCGCAAGCCTGGGGTTGATGGGGATGGCTACCTACCGGCTGCACCAGTGGGAGCGTGGTGCGGGCCATGACTGCTCTCATTGCGGTGGACCGCTCGGCCCCGAACGGGCTGGCCGTGCCCGGATGGGAGGTGCCTATCGGCGCTGCTATGCCTGTGGCTCCAACGTCAATCATCGACACTACCAGTAGCCGGCAATAACTGGCCGGTCAGGCTCTGTCCAGATTCAACCACTTGAGCGCAGTGGCTTGACTCACGAGGATGGCGTAATCCGGTCCGGTGCGGTGCCGCCAGCGGCAATTTTGGCGAGATGAAGAAGCCGGTTGATGGTGAGGTTGACCGAAGGTCGAAGCCCGCAAGAAGAGGGCCATGGCCAAGTGGGGCACGTAGATCCGACGCAGACGGTGGGAGGAGCAGTGCATTCACATCGAGACGGCACTACCAAAAGAAATAGCCTTGAACCGATTGTGGTCGAAGGGGCTCCCTGACGGGAAAAGTACCAGATTGACGCCGCCTTGGTGGGCGGCACTCGGGAAGATTAGACCGTCGATGGATACGCCATCGCCTCGGGAAAAAGACTGAGCCACGTACTCACAAACGATCTGCGAGGGGACGTAGTCGATATGTTCTCTGCCATCCTTATGGACAGGCTGTGTGATTGCCGTCACGAAGCCGGTTAAGAACAGCGCCCTGACACGCTCAGCCCTTAGGTCAGTTGCAAAGACAGACGGCGCTCTAGGAAGCTTCACGAGGTCCACAACGTTAAGCAATCTCTCGGTACGGAAGACCGCGGTTGCAGGCAATTTGCCCTCGGGAACCTCGCCGATCTCCGCAAGGGCGGTTTTCACATCGAACGCTGCATAGAAGTACGGGATGCCGGCAGGGTTCATGCGGCCGGCTGAGGCAGCCTCTTTCGGAGGCGGCCCCATAGTCGAGGCTGATACCGCCACGGATCCGTCGGCCGGAAGGTACCTTGCCCTGTAGAGTTCCGTTCCAATATCGAGCGTCCTGATCAGCGAGCCTACTTCCCCACCGACGACGTCCAGCATGTCGGCGACGGGTATCTCCTGCGAGTCCCTATCGGTACAAACGTTTCGGAAGTTGAATCGAGTCTGATGCTTCACCGCATAAGAGAAGCTCTTCCAAGAGTGGAGCATGAGCTCCTCGTCCTGGACATCCGCCCAATGCCCGCGCGCAGCTTCAACCCAGTATCCAGTTACATCAGCCCCGACAATATCCTCCCGCAGCTCGTCGGTCGGATAGAAGCCAAGCTTTTCCAGAACCTCGTCCGTGTCGAAGGTGGGTACGATCCATGCTCCTTCCATCCAGGGAGTGCCCGCGTTTGCAGGTTCGGCGTAGTACCTTCCCAGCACTTCATAGAGGTGTTCTTGGACGTGTTCGACAGGAAGAACAAGGATGTTGCACCTGCCGCAGTAGTCGCACTCGCCTTCGCCAATGTTGGCTCTCGACAGTCGCCAGACATCCTCCTGATTCAAACATTCCTCGCAGGTGCTCCGCTGGATAGAGCTCCAGCCTCTCTCCTGATCCTCCATCCATTCGTGCTTTGCCCGTCCCATCGTTACGCCCTCGAGCGCCCCATGCTGGCGCGAGTATAGCCACAGCGAACAGTGGTCTCCCGCTCGAGCGTGCTCCCCGAACCTTGCTCCTCGGCGGCCGGTCTTTGGGGCAGCTTCCCAAAAGACGGCCAACTCCTAAGCCGGTCCCAGGCACTGGGTAGCAATTACTCATCTCCGAGGCTATTCAGTTCCGGGTGTCCAGTTGAAGGGCCTGCGTCCTTCAAGCTGCAGAGGGGCGTGGCAGCACGCGCAAGGCGCTATTGGGTCGGAGACCATAGTTCGTGTCGAAAATGAGCCATAGTTTGTGCAGATCGAGGCGTTTGAGGTACCAACTATGGTGTACATGTACCGCATAGTTCGTTCATGTCGAAGGGTTATGCTTTTAAACCATAGGCTAAGCAAATCTCCAAATGTGGCCCCTTTAGTGCATAGTTTGTGCACTTAGGTCGATTCGGCCGATCACGAATAGAAGCAACACCCGCCTGTGAGCATGGCGCTGGCGGCTGATCAACAAAACCCGGGGGCGCAACCGACAGCGTCCTTCTGTGTAGAGGGGCTGCATGGCGAGCATTCGTTCCGAGTACCACCGCTTCCTGGCGCACCTGGCGCAGCGACAAGTGCACGACGATGTGCGCCGACTTGCGCACCTGGTGCTGAATCACTTGCAGTCACTGGCTGAGGTTGGCGCGGCGGGCCGCAGGCGATCCGGCCGCCTAGCGCCGCTGGCCATAGCCAACTTGGCGCAAACTCCGGTGGCGTACCAAGGAGACGGCCACGGCCCCGACGCTGGGCCGGCGCTTGGTCGCCTTCTTCAGCTCGAGGTGGGCCCGTTCCGCGGGTTCATGCGGCAAGAAACGTTCGACCTCAGCCATGACATCACCTTGGTCTATGGCGCCAATGGCACGGGCAAGAGCAGTTTCTGCGAGGCGCTGGAAGTTGCGATGCTCGGGTCCATCAGCGAAGCCCAGGTCAAGCGAGTCGACCAGCGTACCTACTGTAACAACGCCCGGCTGCGGCGCCATGTCACGCCCGTTCTCTCTTCCGGGGCGGCAGAGCGGGCCCAAGTCGTGCAGCCCGACGAGGCGGAGTACCGCTTCTGCTTCATCGAGAAAAATCGCCTCGATGATTTCGCGCGCATCGCGGCCCGTACACCGGGCGACCAGCGACAGCTCATTGCCACCCTATTCGGCGTGGATCAGTTCAGTGACTTCGTGCGCGGCTTCAATCCCACTCTCGACCAAGACCTGATGCTTGCCGGAGTCCAAGCCGCCCAGCTAGCGCAGCGGCGCTTGCAGTTGGCGAATTCCGAACAGACGATTGCCGCCTATCCACAGAAGATCGCAGCGATTGAGGGCATGGAACAGGCGTTGGCGCAACGCATGCCGCCCGACGCGACGTACCAGGGCTGCGTCGACTGGCTGCTTGGCACGCCTCAGCAACAAGGGCGGCTTCCGTACGTGCAGGCGCAACTCGTCGCCGTCCCTCCAGCGGTTCATGAAGTGACACGGGCACGTCTGCAGGGTTTGCTAGACGAGGCGTACCGCCTTCAAGGCCTGTGGCGGGCCGCCACCGAGCAGTTGGCCGCGCGTGCCGGTGACGTGTCGTATGCCAAGCTGTACGAGGCGGTGCTGGCTCTGGCCGATGGCGCAACCGCCTGTCCCGCATGCGGAACCGGGTTAGCTGCGGTGGCCCAGGACCCCTTCGCCAAGGCACGAGCGGGCCTAGAGCAGCTCGCGCAGTTGGCCGCCCTCCAACAGCAAGAGGCCGGCTTGCGCACGCAACTGAGCGAGGCGGTGCGGGTGCTGTGGGAGGAGATGCGTCGCGTGGTCACGGCGGCGGCAGCCGCGTGTCCTGCCCAGCTGCAGGCGGCGGCGTTGCCTCTACTGCCCCCAGCCGCCACAGGTGCCTGGCTGGGCGCATGGGTCGATGGCGACCGCCGCGGATGGACTGCGCTGCTGCAGGTCGCCGAGTTCATCGAACGTGCCGACGCGCAGTCTCGCGAGGCACATGCCTTGCGTGGAGCGCTGGCTCAGGAACGAGATGTCTTGGACCAGCAACGGCTGGAGATCGAGCGGCTGAAGACTCTGCGCACGACCGCAGACCAGGAACTGGCCACCGCCCGGCAGACCGTGGCCCAGTTCGTTGAGGCCAACCGTGCCCTGATCGATGCTGCCGCGGCCGAAGTGCCGGTCATCGCGCACCACCAGCGCATCCAGGCCGCCTACAGCGGCTACCTGCCTGAGATCCAGGCCTACCTGGCGGCCTTGCCGGGCCTGCTGCTCCAGGGCCTTGGAGAGCAGGCTYGCAACCTCTACAACGCGTTCAACCGCGCCGATCCGCCCGGCGACCTGCTGCATGCGTTGTGGCTGCCGGTCGCCGAGAATGGCAAGATCGAAGTCGAGTTCACCGGCGAACCTGGCGTGCGCTATGACGCGTTGGTCGTCTTTAGCGAGGGGCACATCAAGTGCCTGGGACTGGCGATCCTGCTGGCCAAGAACATCGCACAGGGATGCCCCGTGGTCATCTTCGACGACGTCGTCAACGCGATCGATGATGACCACCGTGACGGCATCTGGCGCACCTTCTTCGAGGATGGCGTGCTCGACGGCAAGCAGGTCATCCTCACCTCGCACGCCGAGGAGTTTCTGCACCGGATTCAGCAGGAACTGGGCGCTCGCCGCGCCGGAGCGATCAAGCGCTACAAGTTCCTCCCGCACCAGGGTGAGCACGAACTGCGCGTCGACAGCGACCCGCCGACGAAGAACTACGTACTGTTGGCCCAGCAGGCGCTGGCGGACGATGAGAAGCGCGAGGCCTTGCGACAGGCACGGCCCGCGCTAGAAAGCTTGACTGACCGCCTCTGGACATGGCTTAGCCGGCGGGGAGATGGGCGCCTTGAGATCAAGCTCGGCGGACCTCGCTCGCCATGGGAACTGAACAACAAATGCAGCAAGCTGAAATCAGCGGTAGCTCGCGTTGCGGTGCAGTATCCCGGTGCACAGCAAGCGGTCGACGCACTTACCGCTTTGCTTAGCGTCAACGGGGCGAGCATTGAATGGGGATACCTGAACAGTGGCGTGCACGACGCGCAGCGCGATCACGAGTTCGACCGAGCTACTGTGCGAACAGTAGTGGATGCAGTCACTGCCTTGGATGACGCGTTGGAAGCACTGCGGAACCCCTGATCGACAGTACGCCCAGAGCAGAACACCATAGTTTGTCCAAAGTGCACAAACTATGGTGTTCGCCCTACTATCTATCTGACTGCAAAGGAGATGTCCCAACCTATGGAGAAGCCGCAGAACTAGGGGCAATTCGCGCAGTATCGGCGGCGTACGTTGAATTCAAACCCATTGGGGACTGGGGGCGTGAACTGGGCCGTTTCTGATAGCTAGGCGCGGGGTTGTAGCGCAATCGCTCAGTCTTCGCAGAAGGCGTATGCCTTGGTCAAGGCGTTGTCAGTTCGGCCGCGCATGGACGATGGTGCGCGGCACTATGGCCAGTTGACTGGATCAGAGCTATCTGTCGCCGGAAAGTACCCCAATGGTTGCTGTATCGGCTTGGCCCAATAGGGTTGAGAGCGGAGGGCTTTCGCTAATGTCAGTCGCGCATTTCATGACCTAGTCGCGTTAATCGTGACTCGTGACAGCCGCCCCCCACCAGCGACGCAGCGCTGGCGGTGTGATGCGGCGATCGGTAAGGCCGTTGCCGCCAACGCGCGGCGTCGATGCCGTGCCCACCGCAAGCGGTCACGGTGGCCGTCTCCAGCGCTTCGGCGTCGGTTGCATCGGGCAGGATGCCGGGCAGCCGTGACGCCAGCAGGGTCTTGCCGCATCCCGGCGTGCCGATCAACAGCAGATGGTGGCCACCTGCCGCGGCGACTTCCAATGCGCGCCGCGCCAGCGGCTGGCCGCGTACGTCGCGCAGGTCCGCCATCGGCGAACCGGCAATGTCCACCGGCATGGCGCGCGGAAGCTCGCGTTCGCCCAACCCGGCACAGACCTCCAACAGGGTGCGCGCCACGCGCACGTCGGCATGCCCGGCCAGCCCGGCTTCGGCCGCGTTCTCCGGCGGCACGATCAGCGTGCGATCCAGGCGGGCGGCGGCCAATGCCGCGGGCAACACACCGTTGATGCCACGCAGTTCACCGGTGAGGGCCAGCTCACCCAGGAACTCATAGCGCGACAACACCTGCGCATCGATCTGCCCGCTGGCGGCCAGGATGCCCAGCGCGATGGCCAGGTCGAAACGTCCACCTTCCTTGGGCAGATCGGCCGGTGCCAGGTTGATGGTGATGCGCCGCTGCGGAAACTCGAACTGCGAGCAGACGATGGCCGCACGTACCCGGTCGCGCGATTCGCGCACGGCGGTTTCCGGCAGGCCCACCATCTGGGTGTGCGGCAGCCCGCCGGAGAGCAGCACTTCGATACGCACCGCGGGCGCGTTGACGCCGGCGCGGGCACGGCTGTGGACGAGCGCCAGGCTCATGCGGTTACCACGGTTGCTTGGGATGGGGGCGATGATGGCGGCTGCGCGCAGGCCGGTATGTAGGCATTCGCACCGGCCTACCGTCGGGCTTCTGCGGTCGCGGACGTTCATGCGCTGCCGCTAGACTGGACATCCCCCTGCACCGCCCGAACATTGAACCTGATGGATATGCAACACCGCCCCGACCCGGTCCACCTCGTCGCCATCGACATGGACGGCACCCTGCTCAACCCGGCCCACCAGCTTACGCCGCGTGTTAAGCAGGCCATTGCCGCAGCCCGCGCGCAGGGTGTGCGGGTTGTGCTGGCCAGTGGCCGACCGGTGTCCGGGCTGGCGCCGTTCCTGAGCGAACTTGGCATCGAGGGCGATGCGGAGTTCTGCATCGCCTGCAACGGCGCGGTGGTGGAGAACCTCGGCAGCGGCCAGCGCGTGGTCGAGTACCCGCTGAGCTTCGAGGACTTCATGTTCTGCGAGCGCATCGCGCGCGATCTGGGCATCCACTTCCAGGCGATGGATGGACTGCGCATCTACACGCCCAACCAGGACATCAGCATCTACACCGTGGCCGACTCGCACCTGTCGCATGCGCCCCTGTCTTACCGGCGGGTGGAGGACATGGACCCGGCGATGCAGTTCATCAAGCTGATGATGATCGACGAGCCGCACGTGCTGGACGCGGCAATCAAACGCCTGCCATCGGAACTGACCGATCGCTTCGCGGTGCTCAAGAGCGCCCCGTTCTTCCTGGAGGTGTTCGACCATCGGGCGGGCAAGGGGCCGAGCCTGCAGAAACTGGCCAAGCACCTGGGCGTGGATGCGGCCAACGTGATGGCGCTCGGCGACCAGGAAAACGACCTGACCATGCTGCAGTTTGCCGGCACCAGCGTGGCGATGGGCAATGCGATCAAGGCGGTGAAGCAGACCGCGCGCTTTGAGACCGCGTCCAATGCCGAAGATGGCGTGGCGTTGGCGATTGAACGGTTCGTATTGCGGGGCGCGTAAGCCGCTGCGTGAGCTGTCAACGACTGCAGGTCGAAGGATGCATTAAAGTCGCTCCTGACAGGGATGCAGGACGATGCCGATGCAATTGCAGGACGCAAAGGAATACGGGTTGTTCAAGCGAGGCGTCATCGCTTCCGGTGCAGCGCTGCTGCTCGCGCTGGCGGCATGCTCCAGCCCGCAGACGCCTCCCCGCGAGGCCGACCTGATCGATCAGATCACGCTCAAGCGGCGTGCCTGCTACGGCACGTGTCCGGTGTATGAGGTGAGCGTGGCCAGCGATGGGTCGGTTCGCTTCATAGGCCAGGGATATGTACAGCAGCACGGCGTGGCCCACGCAACGATTGCCCCTGAGCACTGGCAGCGACTGCTGACCGCGGTCGAGGACGCCGATTTCTTCTCGCTGCAGCGCCGGTACGCGCCCCACGATGGTTGCATTGAGGGTATGACCGACCAGCCGTCCTACCGGATAAGTGTCAGCCGGGCGGGCAAGGTAAAGCGGGTGGTGGTCTACGAAGGGTGCAAGAGCACGCCCGCGCTGGAAGCGGCCTCACGTCTGGGCCGCATGATCGATGCCGAGCTGGGCACCGCACGGTGGATCGGCAGGGGATGCGAAGTCGGCAGCGTCGAAGCGTGGTGCTATTGAACAGGGCGGCTCCCGCTGGGCTGCCCGTGTATGGTCCGGCGCAGATTACTCACCTGACGCACCACTCCCACGCGCTTCCAGTTCGGCCACCACCTTCTCCAACGCCTCCAGCTTCTCGCGTGTCCTGAGCAGCACCGCGCGCTGCACGTCGAATTCCTCGCGCGTCACCAGGTCCAGCTTGCCCAGACCGGCCTGCAGGGCGGTCTTGAAGGTGGCCTGCAGTTCTTCGCGCGACTGGCGCAGGCCCGGCGGGACCATGTCGCTCAGGCGGCGGGCCAGGTCATCCAGGTGGTTGAGGTCGATCATGCTGTGCTCCGCGGGGTATACGCTAAGGATAATCCCCGGCGCGGCTGCCGGCACTGGGCGGGTGCATCGCGTTCACCGGCCGACAGGCGTTATCCTCGCTGCGCGATTACAGGAGCCAATCAGATGAAGATGGTCATGGCGGTGCTCAAGCCGTTCAAGCTCGACGACGTGCGCGAAGCGCTGGCCGAGCGCGGCGTCACCGGGATCACGGTCACCGAGGTCAAGGGCTTCGGGCGGCAGAAGGGCCACACCGAGCTGTATCGGGGCGCGGAGTACGTGGTCGACTTCCTCCCCAAGGTGAAGATCGAGGTGGCGGTCACCGACGGCCAGGTCGAGGAAGTAGTGGAGGCCATCGTCAAGGCCGCCGGCACCGGCAAGATCGGCGACGGCAAGGTGTTCGTGTACGACCTGGGCAGCGTGGTGCGCATCCGCACCGGTGAGCTGGACGCCGACGCGCTGTAAGCGCGCCGGATGGCCACGCTCAGGCGTGGCCCTTGAACCAGCGGTAGAAGCGCTTCCAGCCCACGCGCACGGCCGCCACCCAGCGCGGGTCGGCCACCTGCGCAGCCTCCGACGCGCTGGGGCGCTCGCCGGTCAGGCGCTGGCGCATCTTGAGCAGGTTCTTCATGTCGCTGCGGCGAAGCTGGCGCGAGACCGGGTGCACCGGCAGCCAGCGCGGGCTGCGCCAGGCCGAGGTGAAGTCCACCAACACCGGCACCCCGCCGCTGACCATGACGTTGGTGCCGTGCAGGTCGTTGTGGGTGATGCCGGCCGCATGCAGGCGGGTGAGCGCGTACTGCAGCTGTTCGAAGACCTCCACGCCCACCGACTGGGCCGCGCTCAGGGTCTGGCCGGGAATGAATTCCATGCCCAGCGCGAGGCCGCCGACGGTGCCCAGCAGGGCAGGGGCATGCTTCCAGCCGCTCAGGCGCTGCAGGATGCGCGCCTCGCGGCGGACCAGCAGGCGCGCGAGCGGCGACAGCGGCGTGCCGCGGTAACGGGTGTAGTCCTTGACCACCGCCGGCTGGCCGTTGAGGCAGGTGCGGTAGACATCGGGTTCAAGCAGGCGTTCGCCGCGCTTGAGCAGCTCGGCGGGGGCGGTGTCATCGACACACGAGGCAACGAGAGTGTTCATAGGGGTCTGTGCGACCCGGCGGTCGGCGCAATGCGTCAGGCGTACCGGTGCTACTGAAGGGTGATTACTAAGATTTCGTTAATTTTAGTACTCGCCGGTACACCAATCCAGCGTTTGTCGGAGAAATGTCGTAGCCCGGTGTGGAACAGTTCGTCACGCCGAAGCGGACAAACTTGTATCGTTTGAAGGAATGTTGTTTTCAATCAGACGCTTGGGAGACGGGGGTCTGGGCAATGCGCTGGAGGAACGGAAGGAGTGCGTCGCGCAACTGGTCCAGGCCGGGCTGCTCGATCGGGAAGTGGCCGCATTCGG
This sequence comes from Stenotrophomonas sp. P5_A9, assembly GCF_056400525.1. Classification (NCBI taxonomy): domain Bacteria; kingdom Pseudomonadati; phylum Pseudomonadota; class Gammaproteobacteria; order Lysobacterales; family Lysobacteraceae; genus Stenotrophomonas; species Stenotrophomonas sp. P5_A9. The sequence continues at coordinate 27,615 of NZ_JBFULC010000002.1, read as the reverse complement.
CCAACAGCACCCGCTCGCGGGGGACGGCCAACCGGTTGAAGAAACGGTCGCTGATCTCTACGGGTGTCCACGCGTCGCGGGCGGGATGGACCATCAACACCGGGCATCGCGTGAACTGTTCTGGTTCCCGTGCCGGCGGGGTGTCGAACAGGGACGCCAGCAGGCCCAGTGGTACCCGGTTGCCACCGCCCAGCCGATCGCGGCATACCAGCGCCGATAGCGCGGGATTGCGCGACATCCGTTGCATGTGGGTGAACCAGCGCACGGGGATGCGCAGCCCGCGGGTCACCCGGCTCAGGGGACGCAGGGCAGGCAGCAACCGGCGCATCCAGGGCTGGCGCACCAGCGCCGCCTGCACGACCGGATCGCGCGGGTCGGCCAGGGTGGTGGCCACCAGCCCGTGCACTCTGGGCGATTCGGCCGCCACCAGGTAGGCCAGATAGCCGCCGATGCTCGCGCCCAGCAGCACGAATGGCCGGGCGCGCTGTGCATGCTCGGCTTCGATCAGTGCGAGCAGGCGGTGCTTCCATGCCGCGTAATCGACCTGCGGCCAGCGTGCCGGGCTGAGCCCGTAGCCCGGCAGGTCCGGCGCCAACACTTCGTAGCCGGCCACCGCCAGCCGCTGTGCCAGCGGCGCAAACATCCGTCCGTAGCCGCCGGCGCCATGCACCAGCACCACGCTCATGGCGGCGTCGGCGGGGCCATGGCGGTCCAGCTGCAGCACGCCGGACGGGCCGTCGACGCGGCACGCGCGAGGGGCTGCCGCACCGGCGACCGGATCGAAAAATGCTTGGTAGGCCTGGCTGAGGGGAGGGTAGGGATCGTTGTGGGCAGGTCCGTGCATCGGGACAGTCTAGGCGCTTGGTTCAGCCACGCCGCGCTGGCCACCCCCCAGTCCGTGCTTGACCGGGAGGCGGGCTCTGCCGACCATATGCCGTTATCTGCGCCATCGGCGGCCGCCCCCCACTCCGGCACGTCCCCGCCCCCTGCCGCCTTATCGATGCCGGCTCCTGCCGTGCATCGCCCCCACCTTTTCGGTTCCGGCCCTGCCGGAGGAAGACTGATGATCAAGATCGTGCTGGCAGTGCTGTTCATCGCCTGCGTGCTGTACATCCATTACCGCGGCAAGGTCCGCGCGCGCTGGTCGCGCCAGTTGCTGGACCACTCCAGCTTCATGGCTCCGATCAACGTGATCATGTACGCGTTTTCCAAAGTGCCGACCACGCCGTTCCTGGACCCGGGCAAGGAATTCCCGCAGTTGGAGCCGCTGCGCCAGAACTGGCAGATGATCCGCGACGAAGCCCTGGCCCTGCGCGATGCGGACAAGATCGCCGCGTCCAGCACGTTCAACGATGCCGGGTTCAATTCGTTCTTCCGCCGTGGCTGGAAGCGCTTCTACCTGAAGTGGTACGGCCCCTCGCACCCGTCGGCCAAAGCGCTGTGCCCGCAGACCACCGCGTTGCTGGAATCGCTGCCGGACGTGCGCGCGGCGATGTTCGCCCAGCTGCCGTCGGGCAGCGAGCTGCGCCCGCACCGCGATCCCTTCGCCGGTTCGCTGCGCCTGCACCTGGGTCTTGCCACGCCGAACGATGATGCCTGCTACATCGAAGTGGACGGCATCCGGAAGAGCTGGCGCGATGGCCAGTGGATGATGTTCGATGAGACCTACATCCACCATGCGCACAACGAGACCCCGGACGATCGGGTGATCCTGTTCTGCGACATCGCCCGCCCGCTGCGCTTCGGCCTGCCGAGCCTGTTCAACCGCGCGGTGGCCTCCACGCTGCTGGCCGGCGGCGCCTCGCCGAACCTGCCGGGTGATCCCACCGGTGGGGTCAACAAGGCCTTCGGCAGCGTCTACAAGGTGCGGCTGAAGGCCAAGGCGCTGCGCGAGCGCAGCGTGGTGGCGTATCAGGTGATCAAGTGGGGTCTGGTGGTGGCGGTGATCGCGGGCATCTGGGCGATTTGAGCGCATGGCTTCATGGGTTGCCGGCCAGCGGCCGGCACTACCGGAACAAAGAAAACCCGCGCTGTTGCCAGCGCGGGTTTTTCTTGGCTGCAAGGTAGCGCCGAGCCATGCTCGGCTGCGGCGCTCGCGATGCATCGGGCCCAGGCTTGCCGAGCTTGAGGCAGCCGAGCATGGCTCGGCTCTACCCCTCCCCTATCGACCGATCAGCCCTTCAGGGCTGAAGCCACGAACGGCGGAGTCACCAGCACGCCGGTGTGCAGTGCGGCGGTGTAGTACAGGGTATCGAACGACTTGGCGGCCGAATCGGCCTGGCGGAAGTCGAAGCTGCTCTCGCCCTTGCGGGCCAGGGTCACGCTCCACCAGCCGGTCGGGTAGCACGGCTGCGGGAACGGCAGGGTCTTGAACGCACCGAAGCCGGCCTTGCCCATCTCGGTGCGCATTTCGTTGATGAGGTCCAGCTGCATCAGCGGTGATTCGGACTGCTGCACCAGGATGCCGTCGTCCTTGAGCGCCTTGAAGCAGCTCTCGTAGAACGCCTTGTTGAACAGGCCTTCGCCGGGGCCGACCGGGTCGGTGGAGTCCACGATCACCACGTCCACGCTGCCGGCCGGGCAGTTGGCCATGTAGGCCACGCCGTCGTCGAACATCAGCTCGGCGCGCGGGTCGTCGTTGGACTCGCACAGTTCCGGGAAGTGCTTGCGGGCCATCACGGTGACCTGCTCGTCGATGTCGCACTGGGTGACGCTCTCCACGCCGGTGTGCTTGAGCACTTCGCGCAGGGTGCCGCAGTCGCCGCCACCGATGATCACCACGCGCTTGGGCGCGGCGTGGGTGAACAGCACCGGGTGGCTGATCATCTCGTGATAGAAGAAGTTGTCCTTGCTGGTCAGCATGATGGCGCCATCGATGGTCATCAGGTTGCCCCAATCGGTGGTCGCGAAGATCTCGATCTTCTGGAACGGCGACTGCACTTCATCGAGCTTGCCCTTCAGGCGGTAGCCGATGGCCGAGCCGGTGCGCTCGAAATGCTCGATGTACCACTTGTTGTTGTCAGTCATGGAATAGCAATCCTGTTCGGAGGGTGTTGGAGCCGGGCTGGCGGCGGTGCCGCGTGGCGCAAGCCACGTCCGGACGGGTTGGCCCGTTCAGGTTTCAAGCCTGAGCACGGGCGCGGGCGCGCATGATAACGGAGCTGTCGCCACATAGGCGTTATCATGCACCCCCTTTTTTACCAACCAGGCCCACTGAAATGACCGATTGGTCCCTCGACCAAGCCCGCAAGACCTACTCGATTCCGCATTGGGCGGATGGCTACTTCGACGTGGATCAGGCAGGACACATGGTGGTGAGACCGACTGGCCAGGACGGCCCGGTGGTGTCCTTGCCCAAGATCGTCGACGCCGCCCGCGCGGCCGGCGCCAAGCTGCCGCTGCTGGTGCGCTTCCCGGACATCCTGGGCCAGCGCCTGGGCAAGCTGCAGGCCGCGTTCGCGCAGGCGCAGACCGACTGGGACTATCCGGGCGGCTACACCGCCGTGTATCCGATCAAGGTCAACCAGCATCGCGGCGTGGCCGGCACCCTGGCCAGCCACCACGGCGAAGGCTTCGGCCTGGAAGCGGGCAGCAAGCCCGAACTGATGGCGGTGCTTGCGCTGTCGCGCCCGGGCGGGCTGATCGTCTGCAATGGTTACAAGGACCGCGAGTACATCCGCCTGGCCCTGATCGGCCGCAAGCTGGGCCTGCAGACCTTCATCGTCATCGAGAAGCCCTCCGAGCTGAAGCTGGTGCTGGAAGAATCCAAGGCGCTGGACGTCAAGCCCGGCCTGGGCGTGCGCATGCGCCTGGCCTCGCTGGGCGCGGGCAAGTGGCAGAACAGCGGCGGCGACAAGGCCAAGTTCGGCCTGTCCCCGCGCCAGCTGCTGGACCTGTGGAAGTCGCTGCGCGACACCGAGTACGCCGACTGCCTGAGCCTGCTGCATTTCCACATGGGCTCGCAGATCTCCAACGTACGCGACATCGCCAACGGCATGCGCGAGGCCACGCGTTACTTCGTGGAGCTGTCCCAGCTGGGCGCGAAGATCACCCACGTCGACGTGGGCGGTGGCCTGGGCGTGGATTACGAAGGCACCCGTTCGCGCAGTTTCTGCTCGATCAACTACGGGTTGGCCTCCTACGCCAGCAACATCGTGCAGCCGCTGGCCAACGCCTGCGAAGAACACGGCCTGACCCCGCCGCGCATCGTTACCGAGTGCGGCCGCGCGATGACCGCCCACCACGCGGTGCTGATCGCCAACGTGTCCGAGGTGGAGCAGGCGCAGGAAGGCCGCGTGCCCGACCAGCATGACGACGAGCCGGCGGCGATCCGCCACCTGCGCGAGATCCATGCCGAGCTGGACGAGCGCCCGGCGGTGGAGCTGTTCCAGGAAGCGCAGCATTTCCATGCCGAAGGCCTGTCCAGCTACGCGCTGGGCCAGATCGACCTGCCGCAGCGTGCGCGCATCGATGACCTGTTCTACGCCATCGCCCATGCCGTGCGTGCGCGCCTGAGCTACGACGAGAAGAGCCATCGCCCGGCGCTGGATGAATTGAACGAGCGGCTGGTGGACAAGTACTTCGTCAACTTCAGCGTGTTCGAATCGATCCCCGATGCCTGGGCGATCGACCAGGTGTTCCCGATCGTGCCGATCGAGCGGCTGAACGAGCAGCCGGAGCGTCGCGGCATCATCGCCGACATGACCTGCGATTCGGACGGCATGGTCAAGACCTATGTCGAAAACGAAAGCCTGGACAGCTCGCTGCCGCTGCATGCGCTCAACCACGGCGAGAGCTACCGCATCGGTTTCTTCATGGTGGGTGCCTATCAGGAGATCCTGGGCGACATCCACAACCTGTTCGGCGATACCGATGCGGTGGAAGTGCTGGCCGGTGACGATGGTTATGCCATCACCCAGCAGCGTCGCGGTGACACCACCGATGTGATGCTCGACTACGTGGGTTACAGCCTGGCCGATCTGCGTGCCAGCTACGCCGAGCGCGTGGCGGCAGCCGATCTGTCGCCGGCGCGTGCGCAGGAGTTGTCCGAGGCGCTGGAAGCGGGGTTGACCGGGTACACCTACCTGTCCGACGAGCCGCTGGCGTGAGGGGCGGGCAGGTGACGTCGGCGACGGCGGGTGCCGTTGCCGACGCTGCCTGCCGTGTTGCGGAGGGCGCCCGCTTGAAGGGAGGGTATCCCTTGCGGCCCGACGTCTTGTTGGGCGTGGCGTGCAGTGCGGTGCCGAGCATGGCTCGGTACTACCGGGCGGTTGTGCCTCGGCGTTGGCCGTTGGCATGAGCGCGCGGGCCATTTTCCATCTCGTGTTGCATGCGGCCGTGCCGGCGCTGCTGGCATGGCTGTTCTGGCGCAAGCGGTTCCTGTCGGCGTGGGGGTTGCTGCTGCTGGGCTGGATCATCGATCTGGACCATCTGCTGGCCGACCCGATCTATGTCCCCAACCGCTGCAGCATCGGGTTCCACCCGCTGCATACCGCGCCGGCGATCGCCGTGTATGCGGGACTGTGCGTGCCGAAGAAGACACGGTTGTTCGGTATCGGGCTGATGGTCCACATCGTGCTGGATGCGATCGATTGCTGGTGGATGCACCACGCCCGGTAGAGCCGACCGTTGGTCGGCTGCCGTTGGCTCCCCGTARAGCCGACCGTTGGTCGGCTGCCGTTGGCGAAAAACCACACACGCTGCGCGTGCCAGCCGACCAACGGTCGGCTCTACCGGGCGTTTGTCATCCCGCCGGCAACGTCAACGTCGCCCTCAAACCCGGACCGGCATTGGCCAGCACCAACGTGCCGCCGTAGCTCTCGGCGATATCGGCCACGATCGCCAACCCCAGACCACTGCCGGCCGCGCGCTGGTCCAGCCGCACGCCGCGTTCCAGCACGCGCTGCAGGTCCGCCTCGGGCAGCCCCGGGCCATCGTCCATCACCTCGATCCGCAGCGTGCTGTCGATGTGCCGCAGGCGGATCGCCACGCGGTGCGCGGCCCACTTGCCGGCATTGTCGAGCAGGTTGCCCAGCATCTCCTCCAGGTCTTCGCGGGCGCCGGCAAACAGGCCATGCGCGTCCGGGTCCTGGTCGAACACCAGGCCACGCTCGTTGTGCACGCGCTGCATCAGCGTGCACAGCGCGTCGATCACCGGCGCCACCACAGTGCGCTGTTGGCTGTCGGCACCGATGCCGGCGGCGAGGTAGCGGTCGATGCTGAGCTGCATGCGCGCGGTTTCGCTGCGCAGGGTCTGGCGCCAGTCGCTGCCATCGCCTTCGGCCTCGGTCACCAGCACGGTCAGCGGTGTCTTCAGCGCATGGGCCAGGTCTTCGGCGCTGCGGCGCGCGCGCACCACCATGCGCTGGTGATGGTCGAGCAGGTCGTTGAGCTGCGCGGCCAGCGGCGCGACTTCCTTGACCAGGCCGCGCTGCGGGAAGCGCACGTCCTGGCCATTGCGGACCTGGCCGGCGATGCGGCCCAGCTCGGCCAGCGGGCGCAGGCCGTAATGCACCTGGGTGGCCAGCACGGCGAACCACAATGCGATGAGCACCGCCAACCCGAGCGCGGTGCGCTGGCGGAACGCGCTGACCTGCGCGTCCAGGTCGCTGCGGTCGGTGGCCACTACGACCCGCAACGGCGCAGGCACGCGCGGCAGCGTCACCTGCTGGGCCAGCGCACGCAGCGGCATATGCAGCGGGCCGGTGGTGTCGAAGGCTTGGGCGGGTCCGGTGCGCAGTGACGCCGGGGCGGGCAAGGTCTCATCCCACAACGAACGCGATTGCCCCAGCGCCTGCCCGCGGGTGTCCTGCACTTGCCAGTACGTGCCGGAGAACACGCGCTGGTAGCGCTCGTCGAACAGTTCCCGGCGCAGCTGCAGGCGGCCCTGCGCATCGCTTTCGGCCAGCGCCAGCACCGCGATCAATTCATTGCCCAGACGCTGGTCCATCGCTGCACGTGCGGAGCGCTCGTACATCGCCCCCAGCCACCAGGTCGCCAGTGCCGAGACCAGCACCAGCCCGACGCCACCGGCGAGCAGCAGGCGGGTGCGCAGCGAGCCGGTGTTCATGGCTGCGCCGACAGGCGGAAGCCCTGCCCGCGATGGGTGTGGATGAGGTCGCTGCCGAGCTTGCGGCGGATCCGGCCGATCAGCACGTCCAGCGTGTTGGAGTCCGGATCGAAACCGGCCTCGTAGACATGTTCGCCCAGGCGCGAGCGGCTGATCACGATGTCCGGGTGGTGCATGAAGTAGCTGAGGATGCGGTACTCCTGCGGGCTCAGGTGCAGCAATTCGCCATCCAGTTCCAGGCGGCCGGCGTTGACGTCCAGCAGCAGCGGCCCGCACTGAAGGCGGGGGCTGGCATGGCCGGCGCTGCGCCGGATCAACGCGCGCAGGCGCAGCAGCAGTTCTTCGGGCTGGAAGGGCTTGGTGAGGTAATCGTCGGCGCCGGCATCGAAACCGGCGAGCTTGTCGTGCCAGCGTGCGCGGGCGGTCAGCACCAGCACCGGAAAGCCGCGCCCGGCCTGGCGCCAGCGCTCGATGATGCTGAGCCCGTCCAGCCCGGGCAGGCCCAGATCCACCACCGCCGCAGCGACGTCTTCGATCTGGCCCAGTTCCTCGGCGGCGCGGCCTTCGGCGCAGTGCAGCACCACATAGCCGGCCTCTTCCAGCAGGGTCTGCAGGCGGCTGGCGAGCAGCGCATCGTCTTCGGCAAGCAGGATCCGCATCAGTCTTCTTCCATCTTCAGCAGGCGGCCGGTGGCTGCATCGTAATCCAGCTCCATCACCACGCCGTTGGCGCCCAGGATCTCGATCTCGTACTTGCCGTCGTCCAGCTCCACCTCCACCAGCTTGCCCGGGTAGCGGCGCAGCGCGTCGGCCACCACCTGCTGCAACGGCACCAGCCGGCCCTGGCGGACCGCCTGGCGCACGGCGTCCTGCTGGTGGCTGCCACCGTCGAGGACGCGCACGGGGTCCTGCGGGGCGAGCGCCAGCAGCACGGGAAACAAGAGGGAGGTGGCCAAGGTCATGGCAACGGTATACGCGGCGTGTCTAAACATTGTCTAACAGCCGGGCTCATGGTCCGCTTAAGCGGGCTTGCCAGACTGGCGGTGCCGGAATCGACCGGCGTCCTTCTGGAGTCCCCCGATGAACAAGCTGATCCTCGCCGCCGCCCTGGCCACCGCGCTGGTGTCCACCCCGGCCATGGCCGCCGAACTTACCGCTGCCGATGTGCAGGCCAAGCTGCGTGCGGCCGGCTACACCCGGGTGCACGAACTGGAGCGCGATGACGGCCTGTGGGAAGCGGACGTGACCCGAGCCGATGGCACCTTTGAAGAAGTGATCGTGGACCCGGCCACCGGCGAGATCTTCGACCCGCGCGGCAGCCGCGCGCTGCTCGACGCCGGGCAGATCCTGGACCTTGCCGGCAAGGCCGGTTTCACCCGGATCGAGTCGTTCGAACGCGATGGCGCCACCTGGAAGCTGGAAGCCCGCAACGCACGCAACCAGCGCGTGGACGTGCGCATGAGCGGCCATGACGGCCGGGTGCTGTCGAGCAAGCGCGACGGCTGGTGGGACTGAGTCCCCGTCATGCCGGTGGCGGATATGCAAACGGCCGGTTGCCCGGCCGTTTCGGCATGCCCGTGACGCGGGCGCTTACCAGCCGCCGCGCGGCGGGTAATCCCAGTAGCCCGGGCCCGGGCCGTAGCCATAGCCGCCATATCCACCGTAGGGACCATAAAACCCGGGACCCTTGCCTTCGCTGACCCGGATGTTGAGGTTCATGTTGTGGGTCTTGCCCTCATCGGTGGTGTAGTTCTTGTTGAGGTTCAACTCGGCCGCGTTGTAGTGCGAGTTGCCGCCCTCCTTGGAATAGCCGATGCCGGTGGTGACGCTGCCGTTGACCCGCAGCTTGTCATCGGTGACGTTGGCGATGCCATTGCCGGCGCCGGGATCGCTCAGGCGGCGGCCGCTCTTGTCGCCGTAGAACGTGCCGGGCGGGTCGCCGCGCAGCGAGCCGTCGCCCAGGTACTGCATCGGCGCGGAGGGCACGGCCAGGTTGAGGTCGGTGGCCGACTGCGGGCCGGTCGCTCCTGCCGCGGACTGGGCCAGGACGACGCCGGGGGCAAGCAGGCACAGCAGCAGCGATAGCGAGCGGATCATGGTGGGGCTCCGGAACGGGCGGGCAGCAGGCAGGCCGCCGACAGCGCTGACGCTAGCACCGGCTGCTTGAACGATGCCTGTCATGGCACCGGCTGCCCGGGAACTTTACTCCAGCCGTCCGAACCCGAACAGCGCGGCCAGCGGGTGCCGACGGCGCTCGATCCGGGCGCGGAGCAGGCCGGCGCCGATCATCGAGTAGGTGATGCCGTTGCCGCCGTAAGCCATGGCGAACAGGACCCGCGGCCCCCACTGTGGGTGCGCGCCGAAGAACGGCAGCCCGTCCTTGGTCTCGGCGAAGGTGCCGCCCCAGGAGAACGCCGGTTGCAGCGGCAGGTGCGGGAACAGCTTGGCCACCTGCTTGAGCAGGGTGCCGGTCTTGGACTGGACACGCCGATCGCGCCGGGCCGGGATGTCGATGGCATCGTCTTCCCCGCCGATCAGCAGCCGATGGTCGCCGGTAGTACGCATATACAGGTAGGGCCGTGCCGACTCCCAGACCATGGTCTGGGCCAGCGGCCCGAGCAGCGCCGGGTCGATCGGGTCGGTGATGAAGGCGTAGCTGCTGCGGTTGCGCGCCACCGATGGCTTGAGCCAATGCTGGCTGGCGTAACCGGCGGCCATCACCACGTGCCTGCAGTGGATCTGCATGCCGTCGGCGGTGCGCGCGGTGACCCCGCGGCTGGTGGGAGTGAGCGTCTCCAGCACGGTACGGTCGTACACCCCGCAGCCGCGCTTCTGCAGCCGCATCAACAGCCGGTAGGCGAGCCGGTACGGGTCCACGCGCGCGGCCAACGCACTGAGGATGGCGCCGGGCGCGTTGATACCGAACTCATGCCCCACCGCGTCCTTTTCCAGCCAGCGCACCCCGAAGCCATGCTTTTTGCGCAGCAGGTATTCCTCGTGCAGCACCGCGTGGTGGCGCCGCTTGCTGGCGTAGTAAAGGCTCTGCATGCGATGGCAGTCGACACCGGTGAACGCACCGGCCACCTCGCGCAGTGCCGGGATCGCATCGGCGCAGGCCTGGTAGGCCAGCACCGCCGCCTTCTCGCCGTACTGCTCGGCAAGGTCGACCATGTGGGTGTCGATCTCGTACTGCAGCAGTGCGGTACTGGCCGCAGTGCTGCCCCAGCCGACGTCGCGCTGCTCGATCACGGCCACGTCGTGGCCGTTCGCGCACAGCTCATCGGCGATCAGCGCACCGCTGATGCCGCCACCCACCACCAGGACCTCACACCTCAGGTCCTGTTCCAGCGGCGGGAAGGCGTGCATCAGCCCGTTACGGACCGCCCAGAAGGGATAGCCGCTCTTGAGATCCATGCGCTCAGGCCGTCGGTCGGCCGGTGTGCGGGGTGTGGATCAGCGGGGCGAGGTCGAAACCCTGCTGGCGCGCCTGGGCCAGGTAATGTTCCTGGGTGGTGGTATCCAGCGTAGGCGTACGCGCAAGCAACCACAGGAACTTGCGGTCCGGGCTGCCGACCAGCGCCACGCTGTAATCGGGCGCGACCTGGATGACCCAGTAGTCGCCCTTGGTGAAGGGGATCCAGCGCAGGCCCTTGGGCAGGAAGCTCACTTCCAGCCGCGCGCTGTCGTTGTCGACCGGGCAGGCCTCGCCCTCGGCTTCCTCGATCTCGTCGCCGAGCCGGCAACGGTTGAGTACGGCGACGTGACCGTTTTCCTTCAGGCTGTAATGCGCCGACACATCGGTGCAGTCCTCCGGCTCATGCTTCATCGGCAGGCGGGCGATTTCGTACCAGGTGCCGAGGTAGCGCGGCAGCTTGAGGTCAGGGACGGTCTTGAGGTCGGCGTGAGTGTTCATCGAAGGCAGCTTGTGAAGGTCGCCGCCACGATGCCGGGTCCGCTGCCACGGCCGGGTGAAGCCCGGGCGAATGCGCCGTGGAGAACGCTGCGTTGCCGTTGCGTCATGCATTGCTACGGGCGACGGCGCTATGGTGTGGGTCGGCACAACGCCGGTTTTCCATGCATGGGAGGTGTGGATGTATCAGGTGATCCTGCTCAAGAGCGACAGCAGTTTTTCGCGCGGGCACTGGGAAGCGGTCGACGACGTGGTCGACCATGAAGGCGTGACCTACTCGCTGCGCGCCGGCCCGCGCCAGCCGTTGCCCACCGACCACGCATGGGACCCGGTGGCGGTGTATGCACCGGAGGAAATCAGCGAAGAGGAGTTCCAGGACTGGTACACCCAGCTGCAGCCACAGGTCGAAGAGCTGCGCCTGAAGTACTGACGGCGGCGGCCCGGCGGGGCCTCTACCCGCTGTGAACAGGGCGCGGTTTATAGTTCGCGCAGGCGCGGTGGTCCGCGCGAACCTTGCGGTGCACCGGCTTGTCTTCCCGTCTTTTCCGATCGTTGCGGCGGCCACTGGCCTTGCTGATGTTGTGTGCCTGGCTGGGCATGGCGCCGCTGGCCATGGCCCAGGCCGATGAGGCCACCGATGCCGATCCCATCGCCCAGCTGGCCCAGGCCGACAAGGACCTCAAGCAGATCCAGGCTTCGCTGGACGATGCCGATACCCGCGACACGCTCAAGACCCTGTCCGACCGCGCGCTGGCCGTGCAGCGCGACGCCGATGCCGCGCGCAATGCGCTGCAGCCGCAGCTGGACCAGATGGACGCGCGCGTTGCCCAGCTTGGGGTTGTGCCCGAAGGCACCGTCGAAGCACGCGACATCGCGTTGCAGCGCAAGGCCCTGAACCAGCAGCGCAGCGACATCGCCTCGGCGATCGCGCGGGCCAAGCTGCTGGCTGGCGATGCCAGGCAGCTGGGCACGGATATCGAGAAGATGCGCGTCAGCCAGTTCAGCGAAGAACTGGCGCGCAAGGTCAATTCGCCGCTGTCGCCGTCCTTGTGGAAACAGTTCGCCACCCATGTGCCGGCCGACTATGGGCGGCTGGTGTCGCTGTACCGGCAGGGGGAAAGCACCGCGCGCAAGGCGATCGCCGAGCATGGCTGGGCGGCGCCGCTGACCGGGCTGGGGGTGGCGCTGTTGATGTTCTTCCCGTTGCGCTTGTGGCTGCGCGCGGCCGGGCGCCGTTATGCCGCGTCCGAGCGCGCGCCGGACGGTCGCCTGCGTCGGTCCGGGCTGGCGGTATGGCTGCTGGCGGTCGGGACACTGCTACCCGGTTTCGCGGCCGTGGTGCTGGTGGCCGCGCTGGAATCCATCGGGGCGATCCCGCCGCGGCTGGAGCAGTTGGCGCAGCATTTCCAGGTGGCCACCTTCGTGGCGGCGTTCATCGCCGCGCTCAGCGCGTGCCTGCTGGTGCCCAGTCGGCCCTCGTGGCGCCTGCTCACCCTGGATGACACGGCGGCGTGGCGCCTGCGCAAGTACGCCTGGGGCGCGGCCGGCCTGACCTGGCTGAGTATCCTGCTGGTGGAGATCAACCGCGCCTCGCGCACCAGTGCCATCACTACGGTGGCGGTGGACGGGCTGATCGCGATCACCTACATGGCGTTGATCATCGCCATCCTGGTGTCGCTGGCGCGCCTGCATCGGCGCCAGACCGACGAAGCCCAGGCCAAGCTGGATGCGCAGGCCGAGTCGGGCGCCAAACCGAAGGCGCCGCCGCGTCGCAGCGGCTGGATCGTGATCGCGCGGCTGGCCGGGCATGTGGTGGTGGCCGCAGCGGTCATTGCCACCCTGCTGGGCTATCTCAATTTCGCGCTGTTCGTGGCCCAGCAACTGGTCTGGGGCGCGGTGGTGCTGCTGGCCGCCTCGCTGCTGCTGAAATTCGCCGACGACCTGGCCACCTGGGCACTGTCGCCCACCAGCCGGGTCGGGCAGAGCATCGTGCTCACCACCGGGCTGACCGAGGCGCGCGTCGAACAGGCCGGCGTGCTGCTGTCGGCGGTGCTGCGCATCGGCGTGATCGTGCTGGCGGTGCTGGCGCTGGCTGCGCCGTTCGGCAACCTCAATGCGTTCTATGGCGGGCTGGATTCGCTGTCCAACGGGTTGACCATCGGCAGCACCACGCTCAAGCCCAGCAGCGTGCTCTACGCGGTGCTGGCGTTCCTGGTGGTGTGGGCGGTGATGCAGGCCTTCCAGAACTGGCTCACCGAGACCTACCTGCCCAAGACCGAACTGGACGCCGGCGCGCGCAATTCGATCAGCACCGTCACCCGCTACCTGGGCATCATCACCGCCGTGCTGTGGGGCCTGACCGCCCTGGGGATCGGCTTTGAGAAGCTGGCGCTGGTGGTCAGCGCGTTGTCGGTGGGTATCGGCTTCGGTCTGCAGGCGATCACCCAGAACTTCGTCTCCGGCCTGATCCTGCTGGCCGAGCGGCCGGTGAAGATCGGCGACTGGGTCAAGCTGGGTGACCAGGAAGGCGACATCAAACGCATCAGCGTGCGCTCCACCGAGATCCAGGTGGGGGACAAGTCGACGCTGATCGTGCCCAACTCCGAACTGATCACCAAGACCATCCGCAACATGACGATGGGCAATGCGCAGGGCCGCATCCAGATCCAGTTCTCGCTGCCGCTGAGTACCGACGTGGCTGCCGTGCGGCAGATCCTGCTGGACAGCTATGCCGAGCACGTGGCGGTGCTGTCCGACCCGGCCCCGTCGGTGTTCATCGATTCGATCGCCAACGGGCAGATCGCGATCAACAGCTTCGCCTACGTGTCCGGCCCGCGCGCGGTGTATGGCGTGCGCAGTGATCTTTACTTCACGATGCTGCAGAAATTCGCCGCTGGCGGGATCGCGTTGTCCTCGCCGACCGATATCCATTTGGTGCGCGACCCCACCGCCCCGCGGGAACCTGAGGCGTAAGCGGAAGGCGGTGACGCATAAGCGGAACTTGGTGGTGCCGGCSGCTGGSCGGCAATCGCKTGRTGCGGGGTGGGTCGGGAGCCGGCCAGCGGCCGGCACTACCGTCAGCCGCGGTTGCCGCGTCGCGACGGGACCAGCGCGAAGTTGTCCACGGCCAGCTTCTCGGCGTGGTTCAACCACGCCCGGATTTCCAGGTCGTCCACTTCGTGATCCAGGCCGAACGGTACGCTGATGCGGCCCTCCGCGTCGGGCTGCACCCACTGCTGGGCCACCACCACCTTGCGCTGCGAGGACACCGCTTCAATCCAGAAGCCACGGTCCGGCGACTGCTTGGCCACGAACTGCAGCATGTACTGGCCGGCGCGGGTGCGACGGCCCTTCTGGGTGATCATGTGCGCCTGGCGGATGCTCGGACGTGGCCCGTTGAACGGTTCCAGCGGGCCATCGACGGCGAAGCCGCTGCGCAGTGCGTCATCGCGATACAGCTTGATGCCCTTGTCGCGGTTGACCAGCATCGCGCACCAGTCGCCATCGGCCGAGCCATCCTCGAAGGCGGTGCAGCGATCGACATAGGCCAGCGTGTTGGTCGGATCGGCCTGGTCGAACTGCTTGGAGGTGTTCTCCAGGTACACCGATTTCAGGTCGAACTGCTTGTCGTATTCCAGCAGTACCGGTGGCTGCACATGCTGCAGGCCGATCACCACCTGGTTGTCCTCGTCGATGCGCAGCTGGCGGGTCTTGTCGCCCAGCCACAGCGAGCGCGAGAACGCCAGGTAACGTGGATAGTCCTTGCCGTTGTCGCGCAACGCCGCCGCGCTGGCACTGTCGGTGCGCTTGGGGTCCAGCAGCGAGCGGCCAAAGCCGATGGCGTTGATGTCCGGCTGGAGCATGCTGAGCAGGGTGGCGCCGGAATCCAGCGTGGAACCGGGTGCGGCGGCCAGCTGGCGCGGGGCGATGTCCTTGCCCAGGAACAGCAGCAGGTTTTCACGCTTCTGCTTGGCCAGGATATGGCTGAGATCGTTGGGCATGGCCAGGTGATCGGAGGCGATCACGATCAGCGTGTCCTCGCCGTACGGGCTGGCCTGGATGCGATCGACCAGCTTGGCGATCAGACCGTCGGTGCACTTGAGCGCGTTGAGCATGCCGATGTTGCCGTACTCGCTCTGGTAACGGGTGCGCTTGCACGCCACCGGCAGGTGCCCGGCCGGGTGGTGGGTGTCCATGGTCAGGGTGGTCAGCATGAACGGCTGGCCCTGCCGGGACAGCTGCACGAAACGATCGTAGGCCTTGTCCAGCAGCACATCGTCATGCACGCCCCACGGCGAGAAGTGCGAACGTGCCACCTTCTGCTTCTTGAACCACGCCAGGTCGTCGACGGTGTCGAAGCCATGCGTGGCCAGGAACTGGCCCTTGCCGGCGAACTGCCCGTTGGCGCCCCCCAGGTAATGATTGGTATAGCCCTGCTGCTTGAGATAATCGCCCAGGCAGACCGCTTCGGGCAGGAAGCTGCCCATGCGGCCCATGCTGTTCTCATCTTCCTTGGCGGTGGTCAGCGGCACGCCGCACATCGATGAGACCAGGCCGGCGATGGTCCAGCCGCCGCCTTCGGCCGATACCAGCCCGCGCACGTCCAGCGCCTGGCCGGCGAGGCGATTGAGGTTGGGCATCAGGTCGGGGAAGGTGGTCTCGTCCAGATACGTGCGCTCCAGGCTCTCGCCGTAGATCCACACGATGTTGCGCGGCTTGGTCAGCGCCTGCTGCGGAATGCGGTACTCGGGGGCGATGACGGTGTAATCCACCGGGCGCATCTGCAGGTAGAGGCGCTGGCCGTCGCTGTAGAGCGGGCTGACCAGGATCGCCAGCAGCCACATCGCGATGAACCCGCCGAACACGGCCTTGCCGTGCGTGTTGCCGTGCCAGCGCTGGAGACGGGGCACCGCCAGCGGCAACAGCGAGAGCAGTGCCAAGACGATGAACCCGGCGATGTAGCCCTTGAAATCGGCGACACCGGCGCCTTCCATGTCCGCGCCCAGGTGGTACAGCGTGGCGGCGTTGAGCCCATCACCGGACAACTTGTTGATCAACCACCAAGCGCTGAGCGTGAGCAGCAGCAGCGACATCAGACCGGCCTTCCACCATACCCACGTGCGTGATGCGAGCAGCAACCAGGTGAGCAGCAACAGGGACAGCAGCAGGATCCAGATCATGGGCAGCTTCGGCAGTGGAGACAGGTGGTGATGGACGTCATGACGACGTGATTTCCCATCCGACCGGCTGTCCAACCACACTTGCATGACAGACCGATGACCCGATCATGCCTGCACGAACCTGACTGAAATGTTTGTTCAAAACGACATGCGCAGCGCTACCGCGCATCGTGTTTCAGCGTGTAAAACGCGCGTGAAAGTTCGCGCGCGGCAGCGCCGCGCTCAGCCGTGTTCCATTGGACTGATGAATGCGTGAGACGCGTGGTTCAACGATGCCCGCGTTCTTCCTTGGAGCGCGCACGACGGTCGAAGATCAACGCACTGAGGATGATGCCAAGGCCCAGCGCCACGCCAATGAACATCAGGGTAAATGCGATGGCTGGGTACCCGAACAGGTGCCAGCCCGTATCCACCTTCATCATCATCGCCGCAGCCAGAATCAGCGCCGCGGTGATGATGCCGGCCGACACACGGTTGGCGATCTTCTGCAGGTTCTCCATCAACCGTGATTCTTCCAGCCCGGTGACTTTCATCTGCAGCCGGTTCTCGGCGAGCAGCGCGAGGATATCGGACATCTTGCGCGGGCCTTCGCGCAGCAGCTGCTGCATCTCCATCGCCTCGCTGGCCAGGTTGGCCGCCGACAGCGATTTCTTCAGCCGCGCGCGCATCACATGCTGCAGCTGCTTTTCCACGATGCGGCGGGTGTCCAGGTCCGGCGACAACAGCCGGCACACGGTTTCCAGGTTGAGCAGCGCCTTGCCGAGCAGGCTCAGCTCCGGCGGCGTACGCAGGCCGCTGGCGGTGGCGATGCGGACCAGGTCGAGCACCACGCGGCCTTCGGAGTAGCTGGTGTTGGCCGCGTAACGCGCGATCATCTGCCCGGTCTCGCGCAGGTAACGCTCCTCGTCGAAGGATTCCAGCCGCGTGCTGATGCCGATGATCTCATCGGCCACTTCCTCACCGCGGCCGTCCACCGCGGCGAACAGCAGCTTGAGCAGGCGCTCGCGCAAGCGGGGCGGCATGTGCGCGACCATGCCCAGGTCGAAGATCGCCAGCCGACCTTCGGGCGTCACGCGCAGGTTGCCCGGATGCGGATCGGCATGGATCTCGCCATGCACGAAGATCTGGTCGACATAGCCGCGGATCAGCGCGGCCGCCAGCGGCGCCATCGGCTGCTCGGTGCGGCGCACGTCGGGAATCATGTCCACGCGCACGCCGTGGGCCAGTTCCATGGTCAGCACGCGGTGGCTGCAGTAGTCCCACACCGGTTGCGGCACCCACAGCGGCTTGAACGGCTTGAGATGCTGGCCAAAGCGCTGCAGGTTTTCCGCCTCGGCCTGGTAGTCCAGCTCCTGCATCAGGGTCTTGGCGAACTCGTTGAGCCAGTCGCGCAGGCGCACGCGGCGGCCGACCTGGGTAAGGTGGTCGGCGGCCAGCGCGAAGCTGCGCAGCACGTCCAGGTCCGAGCGCAGCTGCGCGGCCACTTCCGGCTTCTGTACCTTGACGGCCACCTCGCGGCCGTCATGCAGTTGCGCGCGGTGCACCTGGGCGATCGAGGCGCAGCCCAGCGGCACCGGATCGAAGCTGGCAAACAGCTTGGACACCGGCGCGCCCAGTTCCCGCTCGATGATGCTGGCGATGCGCTCTACCGGGATCGGTGCCACCTTTTCCTGCATCCGCTCCAGTGCGGTGGCGAACTCCACCGGCACCATGTCCGGGCGCGTGGAAAGCATCTGGCCGAGCTTGACGAAGGTGGGGCCGAGCGATTCCAAGTCGGTGACGAACTGCTCCGGGTTGCCTTCCGGCGGCAGGTCGTGCATCGCCCGCGCATCCAGGTTCATGCCCGAAAACACCCCGGAATGCCGGTAACGCAGCAGTAGGCGCAGGATCTGGCTGCGGCGGTTCATGCCCTTGACCAGCGACGGCGTACCAGGGGCGACAGGCGTGGTATTCAAGCAGGGCTCCAGCAGGGGGATCACCGGCAGTGTCGCCGGGACGGGGTGGTGGGCCGGTGAATCCGCCTGGCGCTATCGCCCCGCGCCCCGGATCGGGCAGAATCCACGCTCCCGCTTGATCTATTGGATTGCCATGGCCGGTGCCAGCCTGTTCGCGTTGCTCGATGACATTGCCGCGCTGTTGGACGATGTGTCGGTCCTGACCAAGGTCGCGGCCAAGAAGACCGCCGGCGTGCTTGGCGACGACCTGGCGCTGAACGCGCAGCAGGTGACGGGTGTCAACGCCAACCGCGAGCTGCCGGTGGTATGGGCGGTGGCCAAGGGCTCGCTGGTCAACAAGGCGATCCTGGTGCCGGCCGCGCTGGCGATCAGCGCGCTGGAGGCCTGGCTGCGCGGCAAGGGCTACCCGGTGCCGATCGTGGTGCCGCTGATGATGATCGGCGGCGCGTTCCTCTGCTACGAGGGCGTGGAGAAGCTGGCGCACCGCTTCCTGCATTCGCAGGAAGAAGATGCCCAGCAGAAGGCCGAGCGGGTCAAGGCGCTGGCCGATGAAAAGGTGGACATGGTCGCGTGGGAGAAGGACAAGGTGAAGGGCGCGGTACGCACCGACTTCATCCTGTCGGCCGAGATCATCGTGCTGTCACTGGGTGTGGTGTCCGCTGCGCCGTTCCTCAACCAGGTCACCGCGCTGGTGATCATCGCCCTGGCGATGACGGTGTTCGTGTACGGCCTGGTGGCCGGCATCGTGAAGCTGGACGACGTCGGCCTGTACCTGTCGCGCAAGGGCGCGGCGCTGGCGGCGATCGGCCGTGGGCTGCTGGTGACCGCGCCGTGGCTGATGAAGTTCCTGTCGGTGGCCGGGACGGCGGCGATGTTCCTGGTCGGTGGCGGCATCCTGGTTCACAACGTGCCGGCGCTGCACCACCTGGTACAGGCACTCGGTGGTGAAGGCCGCTGGGGCTGGYTGGTCAACGCGCTGGGCAACATGGTGGTTGGCGTGATCGCCGGTGCCATCGTGCTGGCGGCGGTGATGGGGTTCCAGAAGCTGCGCGGGAAGAAAGCGGCGCATTGAGGGTGAGGCCGCCGAGCAGGGCTCGGCGCTACCGGTGGGGGCGGGGGATTGATCATCATTCCGCGCCCGGCGGCGGATGCCAACCGCAGGGCGATGCGCTAATCGAAGCGGCGCTTGTCTGGATGCGGCGCGATGGCGCCGTCAGCCGGCGTTCCAGTCGCGCACGGCGGCCAGTTCGGCGTGTGCCCGGGCCAGGCGGCGGCCGGACAGCGCATCGATCGCCCGCTGCAGGCGGGGCGACTGCGGGTCGCGCTGCAGCCAGCGGCGCGCCAGTACCAGCAGGGCGATCATCATCGCCGTCCCTGCCACCAGCGACACCAGCAGCCAGCGCGCGGCGAACACCGACAGGTCCAGGCCCCACGCCTGCCACGCGATCAGCACCGGCACCGCCAGCCACAGCCAGCACCACGGCAATCCCAGCAGCAGTTCGCCGATAGCGGTCTGCATGCGCAGCAACGCCAGCTGCCGGGACTGCTGCAGCACCGGCTGGTCGGGCTGCAGCTGCCCGCGCAGGTGCAGCCGCGCCGCGCTGGCGATGATCACTGCCACGCTGTAGGCGTGCAGCGCCACCGCACTGACCATCACCGCCAGCGGCGGCTGCTGCCACCAGACGCTGCCGCAATAGATCGACAGCGCCAGCCAGAACAGCAGTTGCATCACCTGCACCGCACTGAACGCCGACAGCTGGCGCTGCGCGGCATGCTGCCGGTGGCGGCGCCACGCGTTCAGCGCGGCGCTCGCCTCGCTGTCGTCGGCCTCGTTGCCGGGCTGGTTCCACAGCTGCTTGAGTGGGTCGGTATGCATGGCGGTGGCCTCAGGCGATGGGATTGAAGCGCGCGCGCAGCTGCTGGCGCAGGCGGTGCAGGCGGGTGGAGACGTTGGCGCTGCTGATGCCCAGGATGTCGGCGATCTGGCGGTGGTCGTGGTCGTCCAGGTGCAGCAGCATCAGCGCCCGATCCAGCGGCGGAAGCGTGCGTATGGCGATTTCCAGCTGCTGCACGGCGTGCTGTTGCTCGGCCGGTGCGGTGTCGTCCACCGGCAGGGTGTCCTCGTCCAGGACCGCATGGTGGCGCTGGCGCAGTTGCTGCCGGCGCAGCTGCGAGATGGCCACATTGAGCGCCACCCGGTACAGCCAGGTGGAGAAGCGGGCACGGGCCGGGTCGAAGCTGTCGAACGCGTCCCAGGCCTGCACGCTGATGTCCTGGATCAGGTCGAGCCGGTCTTCCTGGTGCGCGCAGTAGCCGCGTGCGATCTTCAGCACGATGCCACGGTGCTGGTCCAGCAACGCGGCGAAACGGAGGCGCGGGTCGCGGGCGGCGGCGTTGTTCATGTCCATACCCGGATGATTCGCACGGACGCGCCGGTTATCACAGCGCGTTGCGGGACGCGTGGCTCATCGGGGCGCGTCGGCGGCCTGCACGCGGTTCTTGCCGACCCGCTTGGCCGCGTAAAGCGCCGCGTCGGCGCGCCTTAGTAGGGCGTCGGCGGGTTCGTCGGCCTGCCATTGCGCCACCCCGGCGCTGAAGTGCACCGGTACGCGGGTCTGGTCCAACTGCAGCGGGCGCTGGGCCAGCGAGCGTTGCAGCCGCAGCAGGGTGGACATGCTGTCCGCGGCCGGGGTTTCCGGCAGCAGCAGCACGAACTCGTCGCCGCCGATGCGGGCCAGCGCGTCGGTGCTGCGCAGGTGCAGCTGGCAGACCGCGACCAGGTGGCGCAACACCGCATCGCCGCCGGCATGGCCGTGGGTGGCATTGGTCTGGTGGAAATCATCCAGGTCGATCAGCGCCAACGCCAATGGATGGTCGTGGCGACCGGCCCGGGCCAGCTCGCGTTCGATCAACTCCTCGAAGCCACGGCGATTGAGTGCGCCGGTGAGGGGATCGGTGCGGATCAGCCCGGACACATCGCGCAGTTCCTGCTCCAGCTCGGCAATGCGCTGTTCGGCCTGCTCGACCTCGCGGCGTGCGTTGCCCAGATGGTCGCGCGCCTGCAGCGCCTGCTCCTGCACGCGGCCGGTGTCCTGCAGTACATCCTGCAGCAGCTGGTTGAGATCGGCGATGCTGCGCGCCTCCTTCAGGGCCAGCGCATAGCTGCTGATGCGGTCGTGGTACTCGCCGGTACTCACCGCCATCCCGTCCAGCCGCTCGATGAAGCCGCCCATCAGGCCCTTCATCGCCGCCTTGGATTCGCTGATGCCCTGCTTGAGCAGGCCCTGCTTGTAGATCACCTCGCGCAGGTTGATGCGCGCCTGTTCGACCGAGTCGCGGTCCAGCGGGCCGCCGATCAGCTCGCGCACGGCGTGGATCTGGCCGTGCAGCCAACTGCTGTCATCGAGCAGCTCGCCGATGTTGTCCAGCAGCAGGTCGAACAGGCTCAGCAGCAGTTCCTGCTGTTCCTGCCAGCCATCGCTGCGTACGCCGATCTGGTGCGACAGCTCGCGCAGGCGCAGTTCGATCGGCTGCAGCGGCTGGCCGGGATGCCAGTGGCGCAGGTCGGCGGCAATCAGCGCCGGCTCCTCCTTCAGCTCGGGCATGTTCTGCAGCAGGCTGGCCACGGTCACGCCCAGCGTGTGCCGCAGCAGCTCGCGCAGGCGCAGGCTGTCGGGCTGGCCGTCGGGCGTCTCCTGCTCGATGGTGCGGATGTACTTGTCGATCAGCTGGCGCATCGCGCGGCCGTAGCTGACCCAGTCGGCGCTGCGCTGCGCCGACTGCAGGCGCAGGCCCATGTCGCCCAGTTCGCCGGGCAGGGTGGACATGCCATTGGCGAAGGCGGCCAGCAGCGGCTCGGGGCTGTCGATGCCGGCGAACAGGCGCTGCAGCATCGCGCTGCTGCCGCCCTTGGGGCCGGGTGCGTCACCGCCGAGGGTGTCGATCACGCGGGTCTCGGCCTGTCGCCGCGACAGCAACCGGCCCACGGCGGTGCCGGGACTGGGAGGAGCGTCGTGCGGGTCGGTCATGCGGCAGATCCTTGGCGGATGACCGGCGGGGTGCGCCGGGGCGAGGGGAGGTGGGAACAGTATCGGCGCGGGGCACGCCGGCTTGAACGCCGGGGCCGCCACACCCGATATGCCACGATGGTAGGCAATCTGACGGCAGGAGCGTGCGATGAAGGTGATGCTGGTAGGCGCGACCGGGCTGGTCGGTGGGCAGGTGCTGCAGCAGTTGCTCGATGATCCACGCTGCGACGCCGTCGTGGCCCCGACCCGGCGCGCGTTGGCGCTGGCCGATCCGGCGTTGCACAACCCGGTGGTGGACTTTGATCGGTTGCCGGTCGATGCGTCCTGGTGGGCGGTGGATGCGGTGATCTGCGCGCTCGGCAGCACCATCAAGCAGGCCGGCAGCCGCGAGGTGTTTGCCCGCATCGACCATGACTACCCGCTGCAGGTGGCCACCCTGGCGCAGGCGCATGGCGCGCATGCCTTCGTGCTGAATTCGGCAATGGGCGCGGATGCGGATTCGCGGATCTTCTACAACCAGGTCAAGGGCCGGCTGGAGCAGGATCTGCGCGGCCTCGGCTACCCCTCGCTGACCTTGGTGCGGCCGGGACTGATAGGCGGCGACCGCGCCGAACGGCGTACCGGAGAGCACTTGGCCAGCCTGGTGTTGGGTGCGCTCAGCCCGGTCCTGCCGAAGGCGTGGCGGATCAACCCGGCCGAGAACATCGCCGCGGCCATGGTCGAGGCCGCGCTGGTGCCGCGTGCGGGTGTACACATCGTAAGCTCGTCGGACCTGGCCTGAAGGTAGGCGCAAGCCCCTGTAGAGCCGAGCCATGCTCGGCAGAAGCCCTACACGGAAGCCACACGCCGACGCGAAGAGCAGCCGAGCATGGCTCGGCTCTACCAGGGTTGGCGTCGCGGCAGGCCTGAAGGTACGCGCAAGCCCGGTAGAGCCGAGCCATGCTCGGCAGAAGCCCTACACGGGAGCCATGCACCGGCGCGAAGAGCAGCCGAGCATGGCTCGGCTCTACCAGGGTTGGCGTCGCGGCTGATCTGATGGTGCGCACAAGCTCCGGTAGTGCCGAGCCATGCTCGGCAGAAGCCCTACATGGAAGCTATACGCCGGTGCGAAGAGCAGCCGAGCATGGCTCGGCTCTACCAGGGTTGGCGTCGCGGCTGGTCTGATGGTGCGCAAGCCCCGGTAGTGCCGAGCCATGCTCGGCAGAAGCCCACCACGGAAGCTGTAAGCCTGCGCGAAGAGCAGCCGAGCATGGCTCGGCTCTACCAAGGTAGGCGTCGCGGCAGGCCTGATGGTGCGCATAAGCCCCGGTACTGCCGAGCCATGCTCGGCAGAAGCCCTACACGGAAACCACACACCGACGCGAAGAGCAGCCGAGCATGGCTCGGCTCTACCAGGATGGGCGTCGCGGCAGGCCTGATGGTGCGCACAAGCTCCGGTAGTGCCGAGCCATGCTCGGCAGAAGCCCTACACGGGAGCTATACGCCGGCGCGAAGAGCAGCCGAGCATGGCTTGGCTCCACCATGATGGGCCTCGCGGCTGGCCGACGATAACGGCCACGTGGCGGCGGCTTTATCCTTGCATGGTGCCTTCCGACTCACGGACCGCAGTTACCGCATCAGCTCGCCAACACCAGGTCGTCCAGCACCGCGCGCAGAAAGCGCGCCGCTTCGCCGCCGATGGCGGCGCGGTGGTCGAGGGTCACCGACAGCGGGATCACCTTGTGCGCTTCCACGCTGCCCATCTCCGGGGTCATCCGGTCGCGGGCCCGGCCGGCAGCGCCGATCGCCTCGCCCGGCGGCCCACGCGCGCGAAAACCCGGCGCGCGGCTGTACCAGACGCCGGCGTAGGGTGCCGCCCGCCCGGGAGCGCATGCTGTGCGCTACCCTTTGACCCCCTCATTTGGCCCACGCCATGTCCGTCGAGAAGAACCAACGCGACCTCGAAGCCGGTATCCACACCGATCTGGAGGGACGTCTGACCTATGGCGGCTACCTGCGGCTGGACCAGCTGTTGAGCGCCCAGCAGCCGCTGTCCAACCCGCCGCACCACGACGAGATGCTGTTCATCATCCAGCACCAGACCTCCGAGCTGTGGCTGAAGCTGCTGGCGCACGAGCTGCGTGCGGCGATCGGGTTCCTGCAGCGCGACCAGGTGTGGCAATGCCGCAAGGTGCTGGCGCGCAGCAAGCAGGTGCTGCGCCAGTTGACCGAACAGTGGTCGGTACTGGAGACCCTGACCCCGTCGGAGTACATGGGTTTCCGCGACGTGCTGGGCCCGTCCTCGGGCTTCCAGTCGCTGCAGTACCGCTACATCGAGTTCCTGCTGGGCAACAAGAACGCGCAGATGCTGCAGGTGTTCTCGCATGACCCGGCCGGGCAGGCGCAGTTGCAGGAGGTGCTGGACGCGCCGAGCCTGTACGAGGAATTCCTGCGTTACCTGGCGCGCTTCGGCCATCCCGTCCCCGCTGCCTACCAGGGCCGGGACTGGCAGCAGCCGCACGTGGCCGACGATGCCCTGCACCCGGTGTTCGAGCGGATCTACCAGAACACCGACCGGTTCTGGCGCGAGTATTCGCTGTGCGAGGACCTGGTTGACCTGGAGACCGCCTTCCAGCTGTGGCGCTTCCGGCACATGCGCACGGTGATGCGGATCATCGGCTTCAAGCGCGGTACCGGCGGCTCCAGCGGGGTGGGGTTCCTGCGCCAGGCGCTGGAACTGACCTTCTTCCCGGAGCTGTTCCAGGTGCGCACGACCATCCGCAACGACGATCCGATGCCGCCGGACGCCTGATCCGACAGTCCTGCCAATAAGCCTATTCATATTTACCGGCCGCATCCGCCGTAGGGTGCGGCAGCCCCCGCCGTTGCTGCGCTGGCGGGGCCGGACCGGTGGTTGCAGATGCAAGTTCAGCGACCGTGCCGGCAGTTGCACGAATCGGCGTGTATTTGACGTGAACGCCGTTGTTCTGGGATTCTCCCGCGCTGCTTCGCACATCGGACGTGCATGTCTTCCACCGAACCCAGGAATCCCGCATGAGCGTAGACACCGCCGCGACATCCGTTCCCGATCCGGCGCTGCCGGAGTTCAAGACCACGTTGGGCCATCCGCGCCCGTTGTGGATGCTGTTCATGACCGAATTCTGGGAACGCTTTGCGTTCTACGGCATCCGTTGGGCGCTGGTGCTGTACATCGTGTCGCAGTTCTTCGAAGGCGACTCGGCCGGTCAGGCTGCCGCCAGCCGCACTTACGGCGCCTACCTGGCGCTGGTCTATGCCGCGGCCATCTTCGGTGGCTACGTCGCCGACCGGGTGCTGGGGTACCAGCGTTCCATCCTGACCGGTGCGGTGATCATGGCCGCCGGCCTGTTCATGGTCGCCATGCCGAACAAAGAAGTGTTCGAGCTGGGCCTGGCCACGATCATCATCGGCAACGGCCTGTTCAAGCCCAACATCTCCACGATGGTCGGCAAGCTGTACGGCCTGAAGGATGAGCGCCGCGACTCGGGCTTCACCATCTTCTACATGGGCATCAACATCGGCGCGATGATCGCCCCGGTGCTGACCCAGTACCTGGCCGAGCAGGTCTTTGGTACCCAGGCGATGCCGTCCTACAAGATGGTCTTCATCGCCTCGGGCATCGGCATGCTGATCAGCCTGGTGTGGTTCTACATCGGTCGTGCCGGCCTGAAGGGCATCGGCGCACCGCCGGTGGGTGCCGAAGGCTTCGGCCGCATCATCATGGTGCTGGTCGGCTCGATCGTCGCCATTCCGGTCGCCTATTTCCTGCTGTCCACCGGCGCCACCGCGCTGGCTTGGATCCTGGGCGTGATGTTCATCGCGCTGGGCGTGCTGCTGCTGGTCGAGGGCATCCGCGAGGGCAAGGTGCAGCGTGATCGCGTGATCGCCATGCTGATCATTTTCGTCTTCAACGTGATGTTCTGGATGTTCTTCGAACAGGCCGGCAGCTCGTTCACCTTCCTGGCCGACCAGATCGTCAACCGCAACCTCGGCGGCTGGACCTTCCCGACCGCGTGGTTCCAGTCGGTCAACTCGGTGGCGATCATCACCCTGGCCCCGATCATCGCCTGGATCTGGATCAAGCTGGGCCGCGCCAATCCGTCGATTCCGCGCAAGTTCGGCCTGGGCCTGCTGTTCAACGGCGTGGCGTTCGCGCTGCTGATGCTKGCGCTGTCGAGCATGGTGGTGGACGGCAAGATCCCGTTCTGGACGCTGTTCATGGTCTATGTCATCCAGTCGGTCGGTGAGCTGTGCCTGTCGCCGATCGGCCTGTCGATGGTGACCAAGCTGGCCCCGGTGCGCCTGGTCGGCTTCGGCATGGGCGGCTGGTTCCTGTCCACCGGCATCGGCAACAACCTGTCGGGCATTTTCGCCGGCGTGGTCAGTGGCGAAGGCGGCATGACCGTGGCGTCGGCGCTGAAGGGCTACACCTTCGGTTTCTGGGCGTTGATGATCTCCGGCGCGCTGCTGTTCCTGCTCGCCCCGCTGATCAACAAGCTGATGCACGGCGTCAAGTGAGGTCGGTGATGCGCATGAAGATGGGGTGTGCGTCGATGATCGTGGCGGGCCTGCTGTGCGCGTGCGCGCCATCGTCGGCGCCCACGGCCGGTCCTGCGCAGCCGCTGGATACCCGCGAGCAGAAGCCGCCGGTCGCGGATCCCAGCGCACCGGTGGCCTCGGGCAACACGCCGGCCGCGGCCGATGTGGCGGCCATCGCCGCGCTCAACGCGCAGTTCGATCCGGGCCGCGATCCGGTCGCCGACCTGGCCACGGCCAAGGTCGAGGCCAAGCGGGGTGGCAAGCGGATCGTGCTGGACGTGGGCGGGGAGTGGTGCTCGTGGTGCCACCTGATGGATGCCTTCATCGAAGGCGATGCGGAGATCCGCAGCTTCCGCGACGCCAACTTCGTGTGGATGAAGGTGAACTACAGCGAAGACAACGAGAACGCGGCGTTCCTGTCGCAGTTCCCGGCAATCAAGGGCTATCCGCACCTGTTCGTGCTCGATGCCGACGGCACGCTGCTGCATTCGCAGTTCACCGGCGAGCTGGAGGCCGACAAGGGCCAGCCCAAGGGCTACAACCGCACGCGGTTCTTCGCCTTCATGAAGGACTGGGCGCCACCCAAGGCGCCATGACCGAAAAAGCCGCGGATTCCGCGGCTTTTTTTTGGTTTTTCACCCTATGCGGGGCAAGCAGACGTGTGCTTTGACCCCTTCCAGGCGCGGCGGTCGGTGGGTCGGGCGCTGGGCCCCATGCCCTTTCCGGCGACGCCCCCGGCCGCGGGGCGGCCTCCCCCTTGATTTCGCCTCCAAGGGCATGGGAGCCCAGCGCCCGACCCACCGACCGCCGCGCCTGGAAGGGGTCAAAGCACACGTCTGCTTGCCCCGCATAGGGTGAAAAACCAAAAAAAAGCCGCGGAATCCGCGGCTTTTTCGGTCATGGCGCCTTGGGTGGCG